>NZ_CAUVXP010000011.1:0-61671 GCF_963555955.1 Protofrankia sp. Cas3 | reverse complement strand
GGCCTGAAGCTTGCCGGGATCAAGGGCAAGGACAAGGAATCTCTGGTGGAGCGGTGCCTGCTGCGGGCCGGGCTGTGGAACGAGGTCCGGACCCGGCTGCGCTCGCCGGGTGGGGCGCTGTCGGGCGGGCAGCAGCAGCGGCTGTGTATCGCCCGCTCCCTGGCCGTCGAGCCGGATGTGCTGCTGATGGACGAGCCCTGCTCGGCCCTTGACCCGACATCCACCCGCCGGGTCGAGGAGACCATCGCCGAGATCGCCTCGGACGTGACGATCATCATCGTGACGCACAACATGCAGCAGGCGGCGCGGGTGTCCGACCAGTGCGCGTTCTTCCTCGCCGTGGAGGGCAGTCCCGGCCACGTCGTCGAGTACGGGCGGACCGAGCAGATGTTCGGTGACCCGCACGACCCGCGGACCGCCGACTACGTCAACGGCCGTTTCGGCTGAGCCCGGTCCTGGTCCCCCCCGGGGGGACCAGGACCGGGACCAAGCCCAGGACCGGAGTTCGGATCCGGTCAGGCCGCGATCGGCGTGGCCTCGGACGCGACGGCGGTGCGTGCCGTCCGGCCCCGCCACCCCAGGGCCGGTGCGGCCCCGCGCAGCATCAGCGCGGCGTGTACGCCGGCGAACGCAATGCTGTTCGCCATGCCCGGGCCCCGGTCCTGGGTCAACCCGTAGATCGAAGCGGCGATCAGCACCATGGCCGCGGCGACGGGTACCGCGACCACCGACGGTTGCCAGGACCCGGCCCCCTGCTTCGGTGTGACGACGAAGCGGCCGGGCCGGCGCAGTACCGCTCGCACCGTGGACAGCACCCCGATCCAGAAGCTCGCGCTCTGCAGGGTGAAGGCGCCAAAGGTGTAGCTACCGTTCCCGGCCAGTGCGACCGTGCCGAGGGCCACGACGAAGTAAGGCGCGAAGTGCAGCAGGAACTGGTCGGCGCTGGCCGCGGTGATCGGCTGGACGCCGAACAGGATCCGGACCAACGGCATGATCATGTAGATGAGCACCGTCCAGCCGGACAGGAAGTAGCCGGCGGACAGCAGGTACTGTGCCTTCAACCGCCGGGGCAGCCCCGCGGCCAGCACGGCCGGAATCGCCGAGATGCAGCCTCTGGACCACCGCAGCTGCTGGCTGGTGTAGGAGGCCATGTCAGCCGGCCCGAGGCCACTGGCCAGAACCTCGGGAACGTAGACCGATCGCCACCCGCGGCTGTGCATGCGGATCGACAGCTCGAAGTCCTCGGTCAGCGAATCCTCGGAGAATCCGCCCACCTCCGCCAGGGCCGTACGGCGGAAGGCGATGTTCGTTCCGCAGCAGAACATCGACCCCAGGCCGTCCTTGCCCCGCGCGATCCCACCGAAGAAAAGCGCCTGCTGGGCCCATGACGTGCCGGCGACCTCGTTGGTCGAGGCGTTCGCGTAGTACTGCGGCGTCTGGACGAAGCCCACGCCGGGGTCGTCGAGGTGACCGAGCGTTGCTTCAAGAAAGTCCGGGTGCGGCACATGGTCGCAGTCGAAGACGACCACGATCGGCGCGGAGGTTCGGCCGAGCGCGTGGTTGAGGTTGCCGGCCTTTGCGCCGTTGTGTTCCGCCCGGGTGATGTAGCCGGCACCGTGCCGGCTGGCCAGCGCGGCCATCTGCGGGTTGTCCCCGTCGTCCAACAGGAACACGCGCACCTGCGCGCCCCGCAGCCGGACCGCCGCGGCCACCGTCGGTTCCACCACGTCGACCGGCTCGTTGTAGACCGGTACCAGTACGTCCACGGCGATTATCTGTCCGCTGACCTGTGGCCGGCGCCGGCGTACGCGCTCCCGGGAGCAGGTCCACCAGAAGCCCAGCGCCTGCACCGCATTGAATGCCTCGGCGAGCAGCAGGAGGGTGTAAAGGAACGCGTTGCCGACCCGCCCGGGCGCCAGCAGCCAGCCGAAGTACCAGCAGAAGGCGAGCACGTTCAGCGGCAGCAGATACAGCATCCGGCGCCGCAGCGGCCGGCCCGACCCCATCGGTTGCCACGTCGGCGGCGCGAGCCGCGGGTCCCCGACGATCCCGGTTTCGATGCCGGTTCCGAGATCGAGATCGACCCTCGTGTCGATGGTGACCGAGTGGCGCGCCGCAGGGGCCACCGGAGACAGGTGGCGGCTGTCCGCGAGGGTCTCCCGGCTCGGCGTGAAGGTCACTGCAGCTCCCAGACGGTTACTTGAGGGACGTGAAAGGTGTCGATGACCTGCCGGCGTTGTTCCAGCCGGACCAGGAGGGCTTTGGTGTCCACCGCGACGTTGGGATCGGACAGGAAGCTGCCGACGACGAACACATGGCGGGCGGTCGCGGCCCGCGCCAGCGACCCCGAGCCAGGACCATAGGACGGGAGCGAAGGCGAGTAGTAATCAACGACATCGACCAGGAAGATCGGCGAATATATGATTATATCGCCCGGTTTCGCCTGAGCGGTGACGTGCTTCAAGGCGCCGTCGAAGTCGTACAGGCGCGGGTCGCTCGGATTGAGTTGCTGGTCGCTCAGCGCAAGCACGAGGGTCAGGCTGGCCAGCCCGACGCCGAGCGCGATTCCCGCCGTGGTCCGCAACCAGCTCGTGAGAGCACGCGCTATGAGAAGAATCAGTCCGGGCAGGATACCGACGAAGTAGCGGACCTCGAACAGGTTGTCCTTCTGTGTACCGAGCGCAAACAGAAACAGTACCGGGACGAGCACGGTCGCGGCGAGCAACACCGCGCTGCGCGAGTAGCCCCGGCCGAGCAGCAGGAAGGCGACCAGCATCCCCACCGGCCACAGCGCGACCAGGGTGGCCACGATCGCATCCGAGTGGTATCCGAAGACAGCCCAGACCCCGTTCGCGCCGATCGAGTAGATCGAGAGCAGCGGATGGCTGCCAGCCGCGGCGACGTCACTGGTCTGCGCGGCGAAACCCACCCCGCCACGGGAGTTGTAGGCGTGAAACTGAGCGTTGACGAAGGGCACCAGCGGCGCGACGAGCAAGGCCAGTGTGGCCATGCTGGTCAACCACGGCACCACGATATCCGGCCCGTCCCGACTGGCGCGGCGCGATCCGCGCCGGCGCCAGGCGATCACGGCAAACACGATCTGTTGCGCGAGGACCTGCAGCGTCGCGAAGTAATGGGTCCACAGCAGCAGCGCGCTGGCGAGGGTGTACATCACCCACGCCAGGCGGCCGCCGACCCGCAGTACCCGTGCCTGTGCCCAGGTGGCGCTGACTCCGAACAGCAGGAACAGCGGGTACATCCGCGTCTCCTGCGAGTACCAGACCGCGAACGGGGCGAAGACGCCGAGAATGGCCGCGGCCAGCCCGGCCCGGCGGTCGTAGAGCTCCCGGCCGGCCAGATAGAGCATCGGCACCATCAGGCTGCCGGTCACGATCGAGGGCAACCGGACGGCCAACTGGCCCGTCCCGAACAGGTGGACCTCCAGCCACAGCACCGTGGCGAACAGGGGCGGGTGCACGTCGGTGTCCCGCAGCGCGCGGATCGACTCCTGAAACGGAAAGAGCTTGGCCTGGCGGATGCTGATCGCTTCGTCGACCCAGATGCTGTGCGGCGACAGGAGTCGGATGACGATCCCGAGCATGGTGAGGCCCGCGACCGCCCACCCGGTGTGGTTGGCGGCCACCTGGCGCAGGCGGCTCGGCCATGCGGCGCCCACGGTCGAGGGCCGTGCCCGCAGCATGGTCACGGTGCCCACCGACACGGTCATGGCGGTCATGGCGGCCAAGGTGACCAGTGCGATCGAGCGCGCGTCGTCATGGAAGAGCGCGATGCCGACCGCCTGGCCGACCACCGTGACCCCGACCGCGATGCCCGACGCCCGGCCGCCGCCGGTGACGCAGTTCTCCGCGGCCAGCACCCGGGCCAGGCCGAACATCGCCATCGCCCCGACATAGGCGACGGCGAGCCGGCCGGTCTCGGCGTAGGCGGGGCCGAGAACTGACACCCAGAACCCGGTCGGGGTCACCGCGACGACCAGGAGCGCACCGAGACCGACCGCGGCCGCCCCGCCCAGTGCGACGAGCACGGCTGCGGTGTCACGGTTCGCGGCCCGTGGCAGCAGCACCATCGGGATGGTCGCGGTCGCGAACGCCGCGACACCGCCGAGCGTCGACAGGACCGCGAACAGCGCGGCCTGGTCGCGCCCGAGGATCGCGTTCGCCCAGAGGAGATCCTGGTTCGCCAGGACGGCGAGCAGCAGGAACACGACCATCGCCGCCGTCTGCCGGCTCGCGCCGGTGGCGCTTTGCGACACTGACGGTCGCACCCCGGCGCCGCGCCACCGAGCGATCCCGAGCGCGCAGTAGCCGGCGGCAACGACCCCGGCCGCTCCGCCGACCGGACCAAGCGCCGCGGTCAGCACCACGCCGAGTGTCAGCCGTCCCACCGGCTCGGCCAGCAGGCTCGCGGTGACTCCGCCGACGAGCCCGGCGCCGTACAGCTTTCCCCGGGCGAGCGCCAGCAGCCCCGCACCCGGGCCGGCAGCGGCCAGGACGAGCACGAGCCCGGTCGACAGGTGCAGCGCGGCGGACAACGGCACGCTCGTCGCCGCGAGGACGGCGCCGGCGCCGGCGCCGAGCCCCAACCCGGCGCGGCGCAGCGCCCGCTCGTCGCCCGGCGCAATCGCGCTACCCACCGACAGGCTGGCCGCCGGGACATGCAGTAGGAGATATAGAGCGATGAACGTGACCAGCTCGGCGTAGTCGCCCGGGCTCAGCAGCCGCAGCGCGACGATCGAGAACAGTAGATTGCCGCCGCCCGCGCCGAGCTGGCCGGCGATGACCATGACCTGTTCGGCCACGATCCGACGACGGGGCAGTGAGATGCCGGTGGCGCCGACGAGCGTCGCATTCTCGGCGGCGATGGTCACGCCAGCCCGCCGTAGCGCAGCCGGCACAGACCGGACCCATCCTCCGCCATCGGTTGTTCCCCCGCTGTCTCTGCGCGCCTCCACCGGCGCGAAAGAGTTGGTCGCACCGCCTTTGGCTGTCTGGATGTTGGCCGCGGTCGGGGCGGCGCCGGCCCGAAAAGGGCACAAGGATACCAGCGGGTGGATGGGAACGCCGCGGTCAATGCATGGTCGCATGCGAAGTGCCCGGAAAAGATCCGCACGCGCGGCCTCGCCGCGCCATGATCCCTTGGCTTCCTTGCCCCCCCAAGTCGGCTCCCCGCATCAGGCGGAGATCGACCCGATCACAGTTTCCAACTCTGTCCTTGCCGCATTTCCTGACCGTCTCGTCATGGCAAATTCGCCATGTCCGGTGGGTGGCCAGTTGGTGGAGCCGGTCGTAGCCGGCGAACGGTCATCGGTTGTGTGGCTGTTGGTGTAAGGTTTTTCTTCTGAACAACGGCACCGTGATCTGGAAACGTTTAGTGTATAGACTTTGAACGTCGGCTGAATTACCGGGCTCCGATCCGGGAGCCGGATCAAAGGTCGGTCCGTCGGGTTTTCATGATCGAATATTTCCAATCGGCTGACGTGCTGGAGTGACGGCGCTCTCTCCGTATAACGTGCACAAGCACGAGGGCGCGAGGATCGCCCAGGGGGAACAACGGTCGGCAGCGGTGGCATCCGGCGGGCCGAAGGTGGTCCGATCATGCTTTTCGCGCATCGCCGAGTGGCTTGTACGAAGTAGCTGTGATCGGGTGCCCCCGCTTTGCGGGCCTGCGGCACACGGGGGCGGAGACTGAATTCCTGATTCCTGTCGGGGATGGGTATGCACAACAGTCCGGATGAACGGAGGAGCATGCAGTCACAGCGGGGCGGGCACGAGATGCGGCACCTCGCGCACATCGTGCTGGTCACCAGCATGGCGGTGGGCGGGTTGAGCGGTTCGCAAGGCCCCGTGTCGGCGTCCTGGCTGCCGTCGCCGGTCCGGGCTGCGACCACCCGGACGCCCGGGCCCGTTCTCGGCTCCGGGCTCTACGGCGACTGGACAGGGCGACCGGACATCACACTGCGGGCTGACCTGCGCGACCTTGTTCGCCAGGCGCAGGCGGGGCCGGAGCTCATCGGCGACCCGTTCACGACACCGGGGACGGCCACCACACCGGGGATGCCCAGCACGCCGGGGATGCCCAGCACACCTGAGACGGCCGCCTGGCATATCTTCGCGCAGGCGCAGGACGTCGCCGGTCTCGGTCCGTCACCGCAGGCCCGGGCTGCGCTGCGGTTTGCACTCGGCCAGCTCGGTCGGCCGTACGAGTGGGGTGCGCAAGGTCCGGATTCTTATGATTGTTCCGGGCTCACCCAGCAGGCATTCGCGAGCACGGGGATCCTCATTCCCCGGGTCGCCGCAGATCAGGCCCGGGTCGGCCAAGCCGTCCGGCTGGCCGAGCTGCTACCCGGTGACCTTGTTTTCTACGCCTACGACAGCTCCGATCCAGCGACGATCCATCATGTCGCGATGTACGTCGGTGGCGGCCTGGTGATCCACGCGCCGCAGACCGGGGACGTGGTCCGTATCACACCACTGTGGTTGGACGGTTACATCGGTGCGGTCCGGCTCTCGCCGGCGACGCGCGGCACCGGGATAACCACGGTTGGCCCGTTCGCGGTGCAACCGCCGCCCGCCGACGGCAGCGCGGTTGACCCACTCACGATCCCGCCGGTCCGCAACGATCCGGGTGGCGGTGTCGTCGCCGGCCAGCCGCCAGCCGTAGCTACGCCAGGCGGCCGGGCGACACCCGATGCCGGGTTGTCGCCAGCCCCGACACCAACCGATTCCGCCATCGCCGTGGTGCCGTCGCCGGCCGGCACGGTTGAGCCGACACCCACCTCCGGTGCAGTTCCGCAGCCGGCCCCGACGCCGGACCCGACGCCGACTGTTACGCCGAGTACGTCGTCCGCGCCGCAGCCCACCACGTCCGCTCCAGCTGCGGCTGGGCAGCCGGCGGCGTCGCCTGCTGGCGCCCAGTCGCCGTCCGGCGCTTCCTCCCCGGCTGCTACGTCGCCGGCTGCTACGTCGCAGCCACCAACGGCGGCGCCCGTTACCTCGCCGTCACCAACGGCGGCCTCCGTAGCGGCGCAGCCGCCCGCAGCTGCGCCGGCACGGCCCGCAGCGACGGCGACGGCGACGGCGACGGCGACGCAGCCACCGCCGGCTACTCCTTCGTCGTCAACTCCTTCCTCATCAACCACCACACCGGTGCAGACAGTTGGTGACTGAACCCGCCGAGCCGGGTGTAAGAGCGCCCCTGTTGCCGGGCGCTCTAAATCACAGGTTTCCGGACGAGGAAACTGCCAGCGGTGAGTACGCGGCTGGCCTGAATCGGGGGGCGGACAATGAACACGGGTCAACAGGTGAGGCCCTGTGGGGAGTGCGGTCATGAATGGCGCCTTCATCGTCGCGGGGAGTTGCTCCTCTGTTGTGATGTAGTGCATTGCCGGTGCCGTCAACTGGTCGGGGATTATGTAGGCCAGCTCGATCTCGAGCCGTATGAGTCGGTGCCGTGCGCGGTGGGGTGCGGGCGGGCCGCCCAGCGTGGAGACATTCGGTGTCGGCGTTGCCGGGGCGCGCTTCGCCGCGATCCGTCGTCGGCGCCGGTCCGTGCGGTTGGCCAACATCGCCGCGGCAGCCAGCGGACCGCACAATAGCGGCGTTCGGTTGGTCCTGTTTTTGTTGGGCTTTTACGGGTGTCGGGTGGTGGCGGGTTGTGTAGGTTCGTCGAGGCGGGTCGGGGCCGGAATCCGAACCGGAGGCTGAACGCACGTTCATCCACGGTGACGCATCGTAGCGTTTCTCCCGGCTCTACCTGGAGTTCCATGTATGGACACCGGGCCTGGAGCAAACGGCCATGTAACCGCAACTTTGACGTCTCCTGGCAGTTACGGCCAGGAAACTGGCCGGGTAGAGCCTGACTTTGATTTCTTACAATGAGTATTTTCGACGCTGTGACCCATGGGGAGGGGCCGGGCGGAACGGATCACACTGCGGCCGGCAGCGGCTGGCCATCATGCCGTATGCCGGCATGCGTCGCCGAATTTTCGAAATAGATCTGGTGACCTGTCGGTGAATGTGTTTCCCGCCCTTGTCGACTCTCCTGGTTAGGGAGTGCAATGCGTCTCGACATCATTATTCCCGCACACAACGAGGAGCATCGGATCGGTCGTACGCTGGACAGCTACCTGCGTGCGCTCGACGCGCCGGGCATTCGCTTCCTCGTGGCGCTGGATTATTGCACCGACGAAACCGCGGCGATCGTTCGTAGCCGCCAGCTCGCCGATGGCAGACTGCACATGTATCGTTACCCGAAGCTCGGCAAGGGTGGCGTGATAATTGAGACGCTCCGGCGGACCGACGCGGAACTCGTTGCTTTTGTCGACGCTGATCGCGCCACTCCACCGGGGGAGTTGTTGAGACTCGCGGCGGTCGCCCAGGACGTCGGTGCCGCCGTGGCCAGTCGATGGCATCCGGCGTCGCTCCTGCCCGTAGCCCGTCCATTGGGACGACGGACGGCCAGTTTTGGTTTTGCGACGTTGGTTCGCATGATGTTCCGGTTGCCCTACTTCGACACCCAGTGCGGCGCCAAGGTGCTTCGGCGGGACGTCCTGGACCAGGTCGCTCCACATCTGTCCGCCCGCGATTTCCTCTTCGACGTCGACCTTCTGGTCGTGGCCCGCGCCTTGGGATGTGAGGTGGCCGAGGTGCCCACCGTCTGGATCGACCAGAAGGGTTCGCGGCTGAATCTGTTCGCGGACAGCCGCCGCATGATTCGCTCGCTACTGCGATTGTGGCTGCGTCATCGGATGATGCCGGTCCCGGCGCCCGTCCCCGCCGCACCAGGGGTCGCGCCGGCACCGCTCATGACAGGTCAGCGAGTGGTCGATGTCGCGGCCTGATGTAGCACTGGTGGCGCCCTATCCCCCGCGGGGCGCGAAGCACGCAGGGTCGAGCGGTGTCGCGTCCTATGCCGCGAATCTGGCGACGTCGCTGGTTGACGCGGGCGCGACGGTCGCGGTGGTTGCTCCTAAGATCAAGATGGTGGAGTCGGATGCGGCGGTCTCCGGTGACGGCCCGGTGCTCACCATCCATCGGTCTTTTGGTGACCGACCGTGGTCGCTGCTGGCAGCCTGGCGGGCCGCGCGTGAGACCGGAGCTCCGATCATCCATCTGCAGCACGAGCTGTTCCTCTACGGTGGGGCGGCGGCGCTGCCGTCCCTGGTGACGGCGCTGTCTGCCCGGCGGCGTGGCCGACCTGCGGTTGTCGTCACCATGCACCAGGTGGTCTCACCTCAGGACGTCACACCGGAGTACACGCGGATGCACCGGGTAACGGTACCGGCCCCGGTGGCGCGTGGCGGGCTTGCCGGCCTGCAGCATGCGGTCAGCCGGCTCGCCGACGCGGTCGTTGTCCACGAACGTGCGTTCACCGATGTCGTACCGTCCGCCGTACTCATCCCACATGGGATCGAGGAACTTCTCACCCCGGATCGCCGGGACAGCCGGCTCGCGCTTGGCCTGGACGGTCGGCTGACCGTTTTGTGCTTCGGCTTTGTCGCGCCCTACAAGGGCCTCGAGCTTGCCTGTGAGGCTGCCGCGTTGGCCGGTGACACCGTCCAGCTTGTGGTTGCGGGGGGTGACCATCCGCGGATGACCGGAACGGGTAACTACGCGGACGGGCTTCGCGAACGGTTCGCAGGGACGGTCCGGTTCGTCGGGTACGTCCCGGAAGAGCAGGTTGGCAAGTGGTTCGCAGCCGCCGACCTCGCGTTGCTGCCGTATCCGAAACCCCACGCGAGCAGCGGCGTCCTGGCTCTGGCGTTCGGTTACCGAACCCCGGTACTGCTCTCACATGCGCTGGCCGACTGCGTCGGCGCCCCGCCGCTGATGACCATACCGGGAACGCCCGCGGCGCTTGCTGACCGGTTGCGGGAACTCGCGCGGGACCAGGCGCAACTCGACCGGATCCGCACGGCGAACGCTTTCCTCGCCGACGGTAGGTCCTGGCCGACCGTGGCCAGTCGTCATCTCGATCTCTACGAGGAGGTGACCGGTGGCAAGGGTGCTGTTGGCCGGCGCGTTCGGACAGCGTAATCCGGGCGACGAAGCGCTGCTGCAGGCGTTCCTGCGGGCGCTGTCGGACTGTGACATCGTGGTCACTACAGCCCGTCCAGGATGGACCGAACATACCTATGGATGTGACGCCGTCGACAGTGGCGACCTGTGGGCGGTCGGCCAGGCGCTTGTGGGTGCGGATGTGCTCGTCCTCGGTGGCGGAACGATTTTCAAAACGCTGCACCCGAGCGCGGGCCGTTCGGAGCGTTCGCTGTTGATGCGCTCGCTCGCGCTTGTCAGCTCGGCGCGGACGCTGGGACGTCGGGTGGCCGCGGTCGGTGTCGGTGTCGGTCTGCTGCCTGATTCAGTTTCGCGACGGCTTGCCCGCGAGCTGGTCCGCCGGATCGACCTTCTCGTTCTCCGCGACGAGGAGTCCGCTCACCTGCTGGGCAACTGCGGGGCACCGACACCGTTTCGGGTCGGCTCCGACCCCGCGTGGACGTTGCTGAACCCACCTCTGCATACCGGGGGTCGGCACAGTACCGGGGGTCGGCACAGTAGCGGGAGCCGGCACAGTAGCGGGAGCCGGCACAGTGGCCGTGACGACACGATTCTGGTTGCGCTCAGTCATTTAGCGGCGAGCGGACGGGAGCTGTGGTCGTTGCTGGACCGGCTCGTGGATGCCCTCACCGAGCAGGCCGCCGACGGGCTACAGGTACTTCTCCAGCCGTGGCAGGTCGGTGTCGGTACCTCGGGAACGGACGACCATGCGGTAGCGGCATATCTGCAGACTCGGCTTGACGGCAGCATTGTCCTGCCACCGCCGGCGGACCTGACCGAGGCACGGGCGAGCGCAGCCTCGGCCAGGTTGCTCGTCGCGATGCGCTTCCACGCGCTCGTCGCCGGTGCCGCCGCGGGGACTCCGGTGGTCGCGGTCGCACACGAGGCCAAGCTCGCCGGCCTCGCGCGTCGGCTCGGTCAGCCCGCCGTCCGGACGGACGCGTCCACCGGTGAGCTGGCGGCCGCGATGCGCCATGCCCGGGCTGGAGCCGGCACGCCGCCGGCACGCGTGCAGGCGGAGACCGCCCAGGCTGAGGAGGGCTTCCGACTGCTGCGACTCCTGATCGACCACGAGCGTTGGGACGAGACGGACACCCTCACCGGACTTCGGCTGGAGCCCGCGTGGTGGACGGCACATCCACCGGAGCCCGCGCCGTCAGCTGGTCCGCCCGCAGGTACGGACCGGCAGCTCACCGGGCACGTTCCGGCAACCCCACCCTCGGGTTCCCCGTAATCCGTGTCAGCAGGTTCCCGCGATATCCGGTTCGAGCGCGGGGAGAATCATGAACACCGTGAGCGTGGCGTACCGGGCCGCTTCGGGCAGGGCGTCTGGCCGGGACATGTGGGTGAGCAGCGCATACTGGCTGCATGCGCCCAGCAGAACCGCAGCGGCGACAGTGGGGTCGACGTTCCGGTTGATCCGGCTGATCTGCTGCTCCTGAGCGAGATAGTACGCCACGCCATCGTGAACCGTGGACAGATCGCGACGGTCGGTGATGAGCTTCGTTCGGACCGCCGCGTGCAGTTCGGCGTCGGTGAACAGCCCCCCGGCCAGCGGCAGGTACTGCGCGAAGAACATGATTGCAGCCTGTGACAGCTCCTCGAGGTTGCCCTGTACCGTCCCGCGCCCGACGCGGAGCCGAAGCTGGTCCAGCGCGTCGTCGAGGGTTGGCAGGCCTTCGAGCATCACCGCGGTGATGAGGTCCGTTTTGTCGACAAAATGATTGTATATGCTGCCCACGGCCACGTTGGCTTCGCGCGCAATCTCCTTGGATGTCGCAACTGCCAGCCCGCGGGTGCGAATAACCTGGGTCGCCGCTTCGATGAGTCTATGTCGCATGAGCTGACGTGGCACCCGTCGCCTCCGTTTTCCCCCGTTAACGGCGGCCTTTCGGTCTGTACCGGACCTGACCGTTCTGTCTGTGCTGGAGGATAGGAGAGGATGGTCCGGAAAATATTATCGCCGGATAAAACGACGGTGTCCGGGAAGTGAACGTCGCCTGTCAAATTGCGATCAGTCAAACGCCCTCGAGGGACCCGGACGGTCGCCGCCACCGGTCCGACCGCCACCCCGCTGATCGGTCGGTGCGCTCACATTTTATGAACCCGGGTGTCCGGTACCGCCCGAAATAACCTATGTCGGTGCTGAATGCGCCGACCTACCGGGCGCGGTCATCACCATATTGCTGTTTCGCGCGCCCGGGCGCCACCGAGAAATAGTTGAACAAAGGGCGTGCGATCGTGGTTCTGCTCGCACGCCCAGAAGCCCAGAAGCCCAGAAACTAGGAAATGCTCGCCACACCCGGCGGGCTGAAACGGCGGCCGGTGATTTTCTCGCTGACGCCGGTGCGATCCAGATACGGCGTGATGCCGCCGAGGTGGAACGGCCAGCCGGCACCGAGGATCAGGCACAGGTCCACATCGGCCGCCTCGGCGACCACGCCGTCGTCGAGGATGATCCGGATCTCCTCGGCGAGCGCGGCCAGCGCCGCCTCCCGCACCTGCTCACCGGTCGACACCGGGGCGTCACCGTCGGCATGGACCCGCAGGAGTTCGGCGGCCTGCTGGTCGATCTCATGCGGATCCCCGTGCTCCGCGTAGACCCCGGTCCGGCCGGCGGCGACAAGCCGGGCAAGGCCTTCGGGTTTGCCGAAGCGGTCAGGATAGGCGGCGTGGAGGGTCTCGGCGACGTGGAGGACAACCGCCGGGCCCACCAACCCGAGCAGCGCCAGCGGGGACATCGGCAGGCCGAGGGGTTCCAGCGCCTGGTCGGCCTCGGCCGGGGGAGTACCGTCCTCGATCGCGCCGAGCACCTCGCCCATGAACCGAATGAGCAGGCGGTTGAGTGCGAACGCAGGCGTGTCGGTGGTGAGCACCGCATTTTTTTTGATCTTCTTCGCGACCGCGAGGGTGGTGGCGATGGCCGCGTCATCGGTGTGCCTGCCCCGGACCACCTCGACCAGCGGCAGGACGGCGACCGGATTGAAGAAGTGCAACCCGGCGACCCGCTGCGGATGCGCCAGCCCCGACGCCATCTCGCTGACCGACAGGGCGGAGGTGTTGGTCAGCAGCAGGGCCGTGGGGCTGAGCACCGCCTCCAGGTCGGTCAGGACCTGCCGTTTGACTGCGGGATCCTCGAACACGGCCTCGATGACGAGGTCTGCGTCGGTGAACGCGGTGAGGCCCAGCGAGCCGGTCACGCTCGCCTTCAGCCGCGACGCAGCGTCCGGGGAGAGTCTCCCCCTGGCCGACAGGTTGTCGATCTCGGTGTGGACGGCGGCCACACCGGCGTCAAGGCGGGCCTGGTCGACGTCGGTCAGCACGACCGGGACCTCCAGGCGCCGGGCGAACAGCAGCGCGAGCTGGCTCGCCATCAGGCCTGCGCCCACCACACCGACCTTGGTGACCGGGCGGGCCAGCGAAGCGTCCGGCCCACCGACTGGACGCCTCGCCCGTTTCTGTACCAGGTCGAAGGCGTAAAGGCTGGCGGCCAGCTCCTCGGTGACGGCGACGTCTGCGAGCGCGTCGGCCTCGGCGGCAAGGCCGGAGTCGAGATCGGCGGTCTCGGCGAGCTCGATCAGTTCCAACGCGCGGTAGGCCGCGGGTGCGGCGCCGTGCAGCTTGGCGTCGGCCAACCCCCGGCCACGGGCGACCGCGTCGGCCCAGGCCTGCCCGCGCCGTACCGGCGTCCGCGCGGCGGCCGGGTCGATCTCACCGCGGATGACCTGACCCGCCCAGCGCAGGGCTTCTTCCAGGAAGTCCGCCGGTTCCAGGAGCACGTCGGCGAGGCCGAGCTCGACCGCCGCAGCGGCGTTGAGCATCCTGTTCTGGCTCAGCGGGTTCTCGATGGCGATGGTGACCGCCCTGTCCGCGCCGACCAGGTTCGGGAGCAGCTGGGTTCCGCCCCACCCCGGGACCACACCGAGGAAGACCTCGGGCAGGGCCAACGCCGCGACCGCGCCGGAGACCGCCCGGTAGTCACAGTGCAGCGCCAGTTCCAGGCCGCCGCCCATGGCCGCGCCGTTGATCAGCGCGAAGGTGGGCACCCTGGCGCCGGCCAGGCGTCCCGCGCCGATCCGGCGCATCGCGGTGTGCGCGAGCTCGCTCAACGCGTGGATGACAGGCCGGATTGCCCGCGGATCGGTGAACGACGACCGGAAGGACAGGTCGGCGCCGACATGGAAGACGAACGGCTTGCCGGTGACGGCGACGGCCGACACGGCCGGGGCGTGCGCCTCGATCTCAGCCGCGGCGGCGAGCAGGTTGCGCAGCCCGGCGGGGCCGAAGGTCGACGGCCGAGTGTGGTCCATGCCGTTGTCAAGGGTGATGAGCGCAATCGGCCCCGCGACCTCCGGTACCTGCACGTAACGGACGTGGGCGTGTGTCACCACCTCGCCCGGATGATCGAGGGTCGGCGTGTCGGTCGAGTTCATGTTGCCGCTCCCGTCCCGTTGGTGCTCCGGGGACTGCGGCCTGCGGGCGCGCGATCTGACGATCGTCGCGCGCCTTTCGGCTCTCCAGCCGCGTCCGCCGTGTCCGCCGCGTCGTTGAAATGCGGGTTCGACCAGATGGTCGTGGCGCCCATGCCGAGGCCGACGCACATGGCGGTGAGTCCGTAACGGACGTCGGGACGCTCGGCGAACTGGTGGGCGAGCTGGGTCATCAGCCGTACGCCGCTGGCGGCCAGCGGATGCCCCAGGGCGATCGCGCCGCCGTAGGGGTTCACCCGCGGGTCGTCCTGCGCGATGCCGAAGTGGTCGAGGAAGGCCAGTACCTGGACGGCGAAGGCCTCGTTCAGTTCGAACAGCCCGATGTCGTCGATGGACAGGCCGGTACGGGCCAGGGCCTTCTCGGTGGACGGGATCGGCCCGACCCCCATCACGTGGGGTTCGACGCCGGCGAAGCCGAAGCCGACCAGGGACATCTTCGCGGTGAGACCGAGTTCCCCGGCGACGTCCGCGGCGGCGAGTATGCATCCGGTCGCGCCGTCGTTGATGCCCGCCGCGTTACCTGCGGTCACCCGGCCGTGGGGGCGGAACGGGGTCTTGAGGCCGGCGAGTCCGGCGGGCGTCGTGTCCGGGCGCGGTGGTTCGTCGCTCGCCACGAGATCCCAGCCACTGTCGACGTGCCGGGCCGCTACCGGAACCAGATCGGGTTGGAGCCGGCCGTCCGCGTAGGCCTTGGCCACCTTCTGCTGGGAGGCGAGGGCGTATGCGTCCGCCCGCGCCTTTGTGATCGTCGGGTAGCGGTCGTGCACGTTCTCCGCGGTCTGCCCCATGACCAGCGCGGAGAGGTCGACCAGCCGCTCGGAGACGAAACGGGGGTTGGGGTCGGCGCCTTCGCCCATCGGGTGGCGGCCCATGTGCTCAACCCCGCCGGCGATCGCGACGTCGTAGGCGCCGACGGCGATCGCGGACGCGGTCGTCGTGACCGCGGTGACCGCCCCGGCGCACATCCGGTCGACGGCGTAGCCGGGTACGGACTGCGGCAGACCGGACAGGATCGCCGCGACCCGGCCGATGGTCAGGCCCTGATCGCCGATCTGGGTGGTGGCGGCGATCGCCACCTCGTCGATCCGGTCGGCCGGCAGCGACGGGTTGCGCCGCAGCAGTTCGCGGATGACCCTGACGATGAGATCGTCCGCGCGTGTCTCGGAATAGACCCCCTTCGCCTTGCCGAAGGGGGTGCGGACGCCGTCGACGAACACGACGTCGCGGACGGAGTCCCTGGCAGCTAGGAACACCTGTGCCTCCTGACCGGGGGACCCGGACAAAGCCGGTGCCGACGTGCTCGCCGACACCCCGAAGCCTACGGCAGGTTGTTACCAATGGGTAACCCTGCTGGTCCCGCCGGCGGTTCTGGCAGTTCTGGCGGTTCTGGCGGCTCGGCCCGTTCCGGCGGATCTGGCAGTTCCGGCGGATCTGGCAGGCAGCTCGCGATCGGGCCGGCGGTGAGCTCCACCTGCCATGGCCGGGCGCCGCCGGCACGCAGCAGCTCCGCGACGATCTCAGCTTCCGCCGGCGCCGCCGGGGCCGCCGGTGGTGACCAGGCGAGCCGGCGGGCGAGGGCCGGCTCCAACAGGTTCTCCACCGGCATGGTTCGCTCGGTGGCGATGGCGCCCAGGCAGGCGCGGACCCGGGCGAGGCGGGCGGCCGCCACCGGATCACGGTCGGCCCAGCGACTCGGCGGCGGCAGGCCGTCGCCGCCGGCCGCGACGGCCTGCGGCAGGGCGCTCTCGGGCAGCCCGGCGGCTTCCCGTAGCGCGGTGAACCAGGTCCGCGCGGTTCGGCGCAGCCGCGGGCCGGAGAAGATCGACAGCTGGGTCAGGGCCTCGACGTCCGCGGGGTTGCGCAGGACCGCGTCGATGATCGCGCTGTCGGGAAGCACCCGTCCAGGAGCGATGTCCCGTTCGCGGGCGATCCGATCCCGGGTCGTCCACATCGAGCGGACCGCGGCGAGCTGGCGACGGTTGCGGACCCGGTGGATCCCGCTGGTACGCCGCCACAGTTCCGGCCGCGGCTCACGGGGCGGAGCCGCGGCGATCGCGGCGAACTCCTCGCGGGCGAACCGCAGCTTGTCCTGCGCCGCAAGCTCGCCGTGCAGGGCGTCGCGCAACTCGATGAGCAGCTCGACGTCGAGCGCGGCATAGCGCAACCACGGTTCCGGTAACGGCCTGGTCGACCAGTCGGCCGCCGAATGTCCCTTCTCGAGCGAGAAGCCCAGCACCTTCTCGACCATGATCCCAAGGCCTACCCGCTCGTAACCCAGCAGCCGGCCGGCAAGCTCGGTGTCGAACAGCGTGGTGGGCCGCAGGCCGATCTCGGCCAGGCAGGGCAGGTCCTGGTTGGCGGCGTGCAGGACCCACTCGGCGGTACCGACGGCGTCCTGGACGCAGGACAGGTCGGGCACCGCGATCGGGTCGACGAGGTGGGTTCCAGATCCGCGGCGGCGGATCTGGACCAGATAGGCCCGTTGGCTGTACCGGTACCCCGAGGCCCGTTCGGCGTCGAAGGCCACCGGACCGGTCCCGGCGGCCAGCCGCGCCGCGGCCGCGCGCAGCGAAGGCTCGTCGACGACGACCGAGGGGATGCCTTCGGACGGCTCCAGTAGCGGTCGAGCCTGCTCGGCGCCGCCATCTGGATCGTGGCCCTGCTGGTGCGATGAGTCCGGAACCGTCGACGTCACGATCGGCGATGGTACGTCTCAAGGAGCTGCTGCGAACGGCACTCGGGCGGACGAGGCCGGGTCAAATCGCTGTGGACCCGTGATTGGTGCCGGGATGGGTGATCAATTTTACCGTTGGCATCCATGCAGGCGCGGAGCGTTCTCGACTATGACCTGCGATGGTGAGATGATGAGCGCCATGATCACAATTCTGCGTCGGTCGGTACTGTTCCCAGCCGTGACCCCGTGACCCCGTGACCCCGTGACCCCGTGAGACACACTGCCGGGCGCTCCTATGCGCGGCGGGTGGGCAGCGGCACCACTCCGCAGACCCGCGGTGGCAGACCGGCCATGGCGGCGAGCAGGTCCGCGAAGGCATGCAGCTGGGCCACGGCCTCCGTCGGACGCCACCCACGGCGACCGGCGGCACCGGTCGTCTCGGCCCAGTCCGGCGACCACGAGCAGCGCACCTCCACATCCGAGCTGTCGCCGTCCGCGGCGAGAACGCCGAACCGCCTCGAGTTCGTGATGGTCACGGTGCCGCCCATCGCGCGGTAGGCGGCCTGGTTCGCTTCCAGCGCCTCGCGCAGCCACGACCAGGCGACTTCGGGCAGGCACGGGTCCACGGCGATCTCGGGATCGACAGCCGCCCGGGCATAGCAGACGAACCGTGCGGTGCCTTCCCAGGCGCTGTGCCCGACCGGATCGACGAGGAGGATCAGACGCCCGGAGGCGGCCTCGTCACCGTCGCACACCAGGCCACCGGCGATGGCGAACGCATACGGCGCCAGCCTGGTAGGTGCTTGGAGCTCGTGTACGGCAATCTCTGACCGCACCCGCCCCAACGCGTCCCGTAGTGCGGCTGTAGCGGCCACGAAGGCTGTCGGCACGCCCTCCGGAGACAGCGATGCGCCCATGGACGTCACGTTAGGACGTCCGGACCGCAGGCGCGCGACAGAGCGTGGGCGACCGGGCGAGCAGACCGGGCAGCAGACCGGGCATGCATACGCCTGCCCGCGCCTGACACCCGATCAGGCGACATAGCGGGACCGGTGCGGGATCGGATGGCCGGTGGACCGCGGTGCTACCCCCACCGACGCCCGGCCCGGCCTGGCGGGGACCTGCTGTTGATCGACGAACAGCGCCGTTCCGCACTCGACACATGCCCGGTCGGGACACTCCGCCCCGTGCCCGTCCGAACACGGCGGTTGCTCGAAATCGCGTATGTCACCGCACTCGGGGCACACCCGTTGGGTTAACCCGTCGGCGCCCACATGGACATGTTCCATCCGAACACCACTCCCAGGTCACGTCCACGTCGGGAGGGTTCGTGTGGACATCACGGACCCTCCCATCCCATTCGGACCGTCCCTGACGGTGGCACGGACCTGCCCCATTGCCACGCATTCGGCCCCGGCGTGTCGTGCATGCCCATGGGTGTCCGGCTGGTCGCCTTTGGTGAGCATCGACCACTAAACTCAGGGCGCGGTACCGGGCGTCGGGGCTGTCGTGGATGTGGTCGAGCTGCCGGCCGGCGTCGGTGGGTGACCCGCGGCGGGGACGTGCAGCCACCGGCGTTCCACGATGTACGGGGCGATGGGCAGGACGGCGGCACCTAGCGCCAGCAGCGTCTTCGACATCGGCCAGCGCCGACTCCGGGCCAGTGCGATCATTATCGCGCAGTACGCGAGGAAGAGCCCGCCGTGGATCGGACCGAGTATCCGGACGCCGCCGGGGTGGCCGGCACCGTACTTGATCGTCGTTGCGACCAGGAGCAGGAGGAACGACGTTGCCTCGGCGACCGAGACAACCTGCGCGGTGGCAAGCAACCTCTTCTCGCCTCTGTTCGTGCGGGTGTTGCTCGCAGCTGGCATGGTCGGGCCTCCACGGTATTTTCTTCTACGTCATGTCGAAGGTAGTCGTGGCCGCGGCCGTGCGTGGTCCGGTTGCCATGCTGTGGCCCCCGTCCGTCGCCTCATCCGCCGGCCGGTCTCATGCTGTGATCGGTCGGTCCGCGATGGTGGAGCGTGACCGACGTCGCGGCGATCGAGGTCGCCGCCTGAACACCCGGCGCGTCCGGCATGCAACCATCGAGGCCATGTACCGCGCAGCGGCGCCCGGGCGCGGAGTCTCGGGCGCGCCCACTGGAGAGTCCGAACTCCGCGACGCGCCGTTCCTACGGGCGTGTCGCGGTCAGTCCACTGAGCGCACGCCCGTGTGGTTCATGCGGCAGGCGGGCCGGGCGCTCCCGGAGTATCGCCGGCTGCGCGCCGGGACAGCCATGCTCGACTCCTGCCGCGATGCGGCCATGGTGACCGAGATCACTCTGCAGCCGGTGCGTCGGTTCCGGACCGATGCCGCGATCCTGTTCTCCGACATCGTCCTGCCGCTCGTCGCGATCGGCATGGACATCGACATCGTCGCCGGGGTCGGCCCGGTCGTCGCGGAGCCGGTCCGCGACCGCGGTGCGCTCGCCCGTCTGCGGCCGGTCGGCGACGAGGACGTGCCGTATGTCGCCGACGCAGTCCGCACGCTCGTCGGCGAGCTTGGGCCAATCCCGTTGATCGGGTTCTCCGGCGCGCCGTTCACCCTTGCCAGCTACCTGGTCGAGGGTGGCCCGAGCCGGACGCACGCGCGGACCAAGGAGCTCATGTACACCGAGCCGCGGCTGTGGCACGACCTGCTGGAACGCCTTGCCGACATTGCCATCGGCTACCTGCGGGTCCAGATCGAGGCGGGTGTGAGCGCAGTCCAGCTGTTCGACTCGTGGGCCGGGGCACTGGATGAGGCCGACTACCGCCGTTACGTGCTCCCGCACAGCCAGCGTGTGCTTGGTGCATTCGACCATGCCGACGTCCCGCGCATCCACTTCGGGGTGAACACCGGCGAGCTGCTCGGCGCCATGGCCGAGGCCGGTGCGGACGTCGTCGGGGTGGACTGGCGGGTTCCGTTGGACGAGGCCGCCCGGCGGATCGGTCCGGGTCGCGCGGTCCAGGGCAACCTCGACCCGACCGCGGTCTTTGCGCCGGTGGACGTCCTGGCGGACAAGGTCCACGACGTGTGTGCCCGCGGTGCCAAGGCGAGCGGTCATGTGTTCAATCTCGGGCACGGAGTGCTCCCGCAGACCGATCCCGGCGTACTCGCCCACATCGTGGACCTGGTTCACGAGGCCTGACCGCCTGACAGCCCGCAGCGCCGGGCGTTCTTGGTCGCCGGCGCCGTGACATTGCCGGGCGGCCCGACCCGACCGTCGGGCGCGGAGGGAGACTGGACCCGCGGCGGCCGCATCGGGCAGGCGGCCGCGATCGGGAGGAGCGGGTCCACATGCGGGTCGTCGTGGTCGGAGCGGGCATCGCGGGGCTGGCTGCCGCCCATGCGCTACGGGGCCGGGCTGAGGTCACCGTGGTCGAGTCCGGCGACCGCGTCGGAGGCAAACTGCGGACCACCTCGTTTGAAGGCATGCCCATCGAGGAGGGTGCGGAGTCGTTCCTGACCCGCGTACCGGACGCCGTGCGCCTTGCCCGGCATGTGGGAATGGGCCACGACATCGTTCATCCGGCGACCACCGCGGCCTCGCTGCTGATCTCCGGCCGGCTGCGGCCACTGCCGCCGCGGACCCTGCTCGGCGTGCCGACCGACGCGATCGGCCTGATCCGTTCCCGGGTGCTCTCACCGGTCGGGCTGCTCCGCGCAGCCGCCGATCTGGTGCTGCCGCGTACGATCCTGCCGGACGACCCCACCGTCGGTGGCTACGTGGGTGCCCGGGTCGGCCGCGAGATCGTCGAGCGGCTCGTCGACCCGCTGCTGGGCGGGGTGTACGCGGGGCGGGCCGATGCCATGTCCCTGCGCGCCACGGTTCCGCAGCTGATACCGATCATGTCCGAGGACCGCTCGCTGTTGCTCGGGGCGTACCGGGTCCGGGCCCGCACCGCGCCCGCGGATCCCGCGGGAACGCCGGTGTTCGCCTCGGTCCGTGGTGGCCTCGGACGGTTCGCGGCAGCTGTCGCGGACACCAGCGGGGCGACGATCGTGCTCGGCGCGACCGTCCGTGCGGTTGGCCGGACGCCGTCGGGCTGGCGGCTGACCGTCATGGATACCGGCGCCCCCGACACACCGGCCGCCCCGGGGGCCGGCGGGCCGGGCGAACGGGAGATCGATGCCGACGCCGTGATCCTCGCCGTGCCCGTGGCCGTGGCCCGGGCCCTGTTGGCGCGGGTGGCGCCGCACGCAGCCGCACCGCTGGCCGCCGTCCCCTACGTGTCGGTGGGGTTGATCACCCTCCTCTACCGGGGAGTGCGGCTACCGCCCGGCAGCGGCTATCTGGTGCCGCCGCGTGCGGGCGGGGTCGTCAAGGCGGCTACGTTCGTGTCCGCGAAGTGGCCGCATCTGTCGGCCGGTACCGACCTCACCGTCGTGCGGGCAAGCGTCGGGCGGGCCGGCGACGTCCGTGACCTCGAGCGGGGCGATGTCGAGCTTGCCGGCGTGGTCGCGGCCGAGCTCGCCGCTGCGACCGGGCTGACGGTCCGGCCGGGGGCCAGCCGGGTGACACGCTGGCCCGACGCGCTCCCGCAGTATCTGCCCGGGCATCTGGACCGGATCGCGGCCGCCCGCCGGGCGCTGCCCACCGGCCTTGCACTGGCTGGCGCGGGATACGACGGGGTCGGCATCCCGGCATGCGTCCGGTCCGGCGAGGCGGCAGCGGAAACGGTGCTGCGCGCGGATGACGCTGTGCGGACCGGGCGGATCGGGCCGTGACGCGCACCGGATGGTCAGGCCTGCCCGACGGTGAGACGTACCCGACGGTGAGCGCACGGTGCGGTACTGACGTGGCGTCTGCCGGCACCGCCCGGCCAGGCAGCTCCGGTTAGGCGACAATTGGGCCATGTCCGAGACTCCGAGCGGCCGAAGCCCGCGCGATCATGATTCTGGTCGCGCGGCCGGCGGCCCCATCCAGCCCAGTACCGAGATCTCCCCGAGTACTCCCGCGCTGTCCGCGCGCGATCTCAATGCCGAGCTCCTCTACACCTCCTGGTCGGTCTTTGCGGCGCGGGACCCGCTACCCGCGGACCGCGGTGCGGTCGTCGCGGAGGTGGAGGGCCTGCTTGCCGGTGCCCTGGCCAAGGACGTCTACACCCGCGGCATGTACGACATCAGTGGGTACCGCGCGGACGCCGACGTCCTGCTGTGGTGGACCAGTCCGGATCCGGACCTGCTGCAGGAGACCTACCAGCGGTTCCGTCAGAGTGTCCTGGGGCGGGCCATGGCCCCGGTGTGGTCCGGGGTCGGCCTGCACCGGCCGGCCGAGTTCAACCGCAACCACGTCCCCGCCTATGTCCGGCGCGAGGATCCCCGGCCGTATGTCTGTGTCTATCCGTTCAACAGGTCACTGGAGTGGTATCTGCTGCCCGACTACGAACGGCGGGGCATGCTGGCCGAACACGGGATCATGGGTCGGGAGTTCGCTGATGTCCGGGCGAACACAGTGGCTGCTTTCGGTCTCGGTGACTATGAGTGGTTGCTGGCGTTCGAGGCGGACGAGCTCCACCGGATTGTCGACTGCCTTCGGCACCTGCGCGGCAGCCGGGCGCGGGTGCATACCCGGTTGGAAACGCCGTTCTTCACCGGGGTTCGCAAGCCGGTCGCTGATCTCGTTGCGGCGCTGCCGTAGCGTCCGGCCGCGACCCGCCGGCGGAATAGCACCATTCATGCTGGTTCGTACCGATTTTTCATCCGGTTGGGTCGTGGGCCGCCCCCGTCTGAGCGGGCATCCGGGTGGGCGTTCCGGGTAAACTGGTCATTATGTTGCAATTACGTCGCGTAACTTCGTCCCCGATCGTGGATGGCTGTGATTCTCTGCTACCATCGGTTACCACAAGTCCATGGATGTCTGACCCGCGTCACCTTGCCGACCGCTTCCGGTAACCTCAAGGGGGTCGCCGGATTGCTTCCCGAGTGGTACCGGTACGGTTTTCCGTGTGGTAATCCCAGGCGGTTGTTCCGACATGCCATTCACGGTTCCCGTAGGATCTGACAACGGCGGCCGGAACACGGCGGCTCGGTTTACCGATCTGTTGGGACGGGTGAGATTCTCGCGGACCGCGATTGGTTCTGTTGCGACCTGTCGGACCTGTCGCGCGATCGCGTCCATGCCTCACCGAGGCCTCACCGAGGAACGGAGCACGCGCTGCCGGAGATCGAACCCCGATGGCGTCCGTCCGGGTATCCGACCCGCCGGACCCGGCGTTTGACGACGCCTGGACGGCCGCGGCGGAAGCTGGTTCCTGGTTGATCGACGCTGTTCCGCGGTGGCCGCAACGGGTGGGTCCATCCACACGGTCGTGGCGGAGGGCTGGCGGCAGGTCGCCCGATCGTGCGGATAGAGATCTTATGCTTGCAGACAGTGAGAAGTCGTCCGAGTCCTGGGGGGGCTGGCAGTGACGGAGACAATGTCCGGTGACGCTCGGGCAGCGGCGGGGGCCAGATTGGCACCCCTTGTCCGCGGTTTTGACATGTGGGATCAAGCTGATCCCGATTTCGGCGACATGCCCGAGGACGGCCGGCAGTCTCGCCGGCGTCGGTCCGCCGTCCCGGAATCAGCGGCCACGGGTGCCATGGAGCGGGTGGGATACCGTGCTCAGGTCGCCTGGGAGCGCAGGTATGTTCGCCTTCTCATCGTGTTCGACCTCCTGGGCTGTGTGCTGGCCGCGATTATAGCGTTCTTTGTGCGTTTTGGTGACCATCCGTTTCAGTCCTCATGGCCGTATATCCTTATGAGCGGCTTACTGCCGGTGGCCTGGGCGCTGTCGATGGCATTCGGGCGCGCATATGAGGGACGTTTTCTCGGCGGCGGTTCGGAGGAATTCAAGCGGGTCGTGAACGCGGCGGCCCGGATCACCGCGTGTGTCGCGGTGATTTCCTACGCGACAAAACTTGAGATTGCTCGAAGCTATATTCTCATTGCGTTTCCCGTCGCCACCGTCCTTTCGGTTGTCGGCCGGAGTGGTGGGCGTGGCATTCTTCACCATATGCGGCGAAACCGTCGCTGTCTGCACAGGGTGCTGGTTGTCGGTGCTGGTGAGTCGGCGGCGACCCTCGTCCGCCTGGCCCATCGTGACCCGACGTCCGGCTGGTCGGTGGTCGGGGTCTGCCTTGATCGGTCCCCGGGTCGCCACAGCCATGACCTGCCTGAACGAAGTGGCTTCGACCTGCTCGGGGTTCCGATCGTCGGAACGTTGGACAGCCTCCACACCGCGATCCAGGCCACGAGAGCGACGACGGTGGCCATCTGTCCGCAGCTGGACAGCGACACCCTTCGACAGGTGATGTGGGCTCTCGAGGGCAGCGACGTCGACGTTCTGGTGAGCTCCGCGCTCACCGACGTCACCGGTCCCCGTATTTCGATCCGCCCGGTGGCTGGCCTTCCCCTGCTCCATATCGAGGAACCGGAGCTCACCGGTGGCCGGCGGGTCCTGAAGGCGTTGGTCGACCGTTGTCTCGCGCTCACCGCGGTCATGATTTTCGCGCCGTTGCTCCTGGGGCTCGCAATCGCGGTTCGGCTGAACAGCCGGGGTCCGGCGATCTTCAAGCAGACCCGGGTGGGTCGCGGTGGTGATTCGTTCCGGATGTACAAGTTCCGTTCGATGTACATCGACGCCGAAGCGCGTCTGGAGGGGCTCCGCGGGGCGAACGAGCGTTCCGAGGGCCTGCTGTTCAAAATGCGTAATGATCCCCGGGTGACCCCGGTCGGGCGCTTCCTGCGCAAGTGGTCGTTGGACGAACTGCCTCAGTTGTTCAACGTCATCAACGGAAGCATGTCGCTGGTCGGCCCGCGGCCGCCGCTGCCGTCGGAGGTGGCGCAGTACGAAGGCGACGTACATCGCCGGTTGATGGTCAAGCCCGGACTCACCGGACTGTGGCAGATCAGCGGCCGTTCCGATCTCGAGTGGGACGAGTCGATCCGCCTGGACCTGCGCTATGTCGAGAACTGGTCGCTGGCCATGGACTTCGTGATTCTCTGGCGGACGCTGTTCGCCGTCCTGCGTCGCGAGGGTGCCTACTGAGCGTCGTCGGGTCGTCGCCCGATCGCCGCACCGATCGTCGTTCGCTGACTGTCATGGACCCGATCCTTGCGGCGAACCTGCGTTCCTATACGGACGGAACGCAGGTCGCCGCCTACCTCGCCACCGCCTACCATGCACGCCGGGTAGCCGATGCGTCCGATCTGTTGATGCGTGAGACGCGGCGGCGGGTGGCGCGCCCCCTCATCGCCGATCTGGGCGCCGGGACACGAACCGTGAGCGAGGGACTGTGCCGGCGCGGCGCCCGCACCGTGATGGTGGACATGGACACGGCCGCCCACCGGCCCGGCCGGGCGACATCCGACCACATCCCCCTGGTGCGAGCCGACCTGTCGCACCCGCTGCCCCTGCGGTCCGCGACCGTGGACGGCGTCTTCGCCGGTGAGATCATCGAGCATCTCTTCGACCCGGTCGCCTTTCTCCGGGAATGCTGGCGGATCTTGGTCCCGGGTGGCGCGCTGGTGGTGACCACGCCCAACCTCGCCACGGTGCAGGACCGCGTTCGTTTTCTCCTCGGGCGGAGCCCTCGGCAGATCGACGCCCTGCACCCGTATCTGAACCTGCACATACGTCCGTTCACCTACTCGTCGCTGGTGCGGACCTTCCACACCTGCGGCTTCCGGCCAGTCGGGTTCCGCTCCAACTATGTGGTCGTGGGCGGGGAGAATCGAGGTATCTCCGTGCGCTTCCTCGCGCGGATGTTCCCTTCGATCGGAGGCTCGCTGGTTCTCGTCGGCGTCAAGATCCCGTAAAAGTTGACGCACGCTGTGCGCACAGTGGGAATGTCGCGTGGCCGGTGGTGCAGGTGCCATACGGGCTCATGCCATACACCGCTATCTCCGACAGGACACAGGAATACACCTGCGCCGGTGGCAGGTCCGTCAGGCTGACGCGGGAGTTCGGGTCGTCGGGCCAGGCGAGCGTCACGTGCGGGTTGAAGCGGTCGCCGTCGCCGTCCGCCACCTCGTCGTAGCCGTACCGGGCGAGCTGGGCGGCGGCGACCGGGTTGGCCGGAGGCCGGCAGGTCATCACATCATGCAGGCGTTCGCCGGACGGGCCGACCTTGCGCAGCCGCCCTCGGCGCAGCGGTTCCACCTCCTCGATCACGCTGCGCTGGAGGGAAACCCATGCGGCGGACCGGGCGAAGTACATCTCGGGCGCGCCATGCGGGTTGTGCCGATATTCGTTCCCGACGGCATGCAGCGGCGGCGACGCGGTGGCGACCCCATGCACCGCCTCGACGACGTCGGGCACCTCGGACGGTGCGACGGCGAGCATGAACAGCGACACGTGCGGTTCGCAGCCGCCGTCGGCACTGGCACTGGCACTGGCACTGGCACTGGCATCGTACGGTTCGCCCAGGCGGAAGTGGGACGGAAAGCCGTTGCTCGCCATGCGCGCCGCCAGCGCTCTGCTTGACGAGATCGCCTGTTCCCGCACATTCCAGGGGAGTAGGAGGACTACGTCGAGGGTGACGGATGTCGAAGAAGGCACGGTGAACTCCTCAGCTTGACGCATTCACGTCGACGGGTTCGGCGTGAGCGACGCCGCCACAGGTCATCGGGCTGCCAGTCGTCAGGTGCCGACTTGCGTGACCATCCGACCACGGCGTCAACATAGTGTCCCAGATGCCGTACGCCGATCGGTGACCATCAGGTCGGGTAATCGTGATTCTCTGGCGTTAGCCGATAAACGTTCCGGTGGCGATGACGACGGCGAGACCGGCGAGCAGCGCGGGCAGGCCGATCCGAAGACCGAGCCTGGTGTACTGCCAGGGGGTCACCTCAACGCCGAGGCGGGCGGCCGTATCACGCCAGAGCAGGCCGGCCAGTGAGCCGTGCAGGACGAGAACAGGTCCGAAGTTCACGCCGAACAGCAGCGGCCACAGCGTTGCCGAATGCGCGTTGACCTCTGGCAGGCTGATGAGCAGGGCAGGCAGGTTGTTGATCGTGTTCGCGCCGAGGGCTGCGACCGCCGCGACCCGGAGCTGATCGAGGGTTCCGGAACCGCTGAAAAGGGCGCCGAGGCCCAGGTGCGGGGAGGCGGCGGTGGCGACGATTCCCAGACTGAGGGCCAGGGCAGCCGCGCCGTATGGAATGTCGCGCACCCGAACCGTCCGGGTCAGGGCCAATAGCACGATGTCGGCGACACCGGCAACCGCCCAGGCGGGGATGTCCACGAGGTCGCCGACGGTGAAACCGAGCACCACGAAGATGACGATGGGTGTTCCCAACCGTAAGGCCCGCGGGTCGATGGGATCCCGCACCTGGTCGTGCGCAACCGTGGCGGTGGTGTCGGCCCGCCGGTAGACGACCCAGCCGACCGCCACCGCCACCAGCGACGCGGGTCCGAGCCTGACGACGAAGTCGGCGACACCGAGCCCGTAGGTGTCAGCGGCGATCAGGTTGGTGAGGTTCGAGATCGGCAACGCGCTGGAGGCCAGGCAGGCCAGCAACGCCGGTTGTACGGCGAGCATGGTCTGGTTGAACCCGTACTGACGCGCGATCTGGATGTAGAGCGGGGTGAGCAGCACCACCGACGCATCGAGGTTGAGGAAGGTCGTGACCGCCGCGGCGAGTACCCACAGACCCAGGCGCGGGTTCGGGCCGGTGTCCACCAGCGCGGCCAGCGCCGCGAAGAAGCCGAGTCTGTCCAGCATCACCGCGAGTGGCACGGCCAGCAGCAGGAACGCCAGCGGCGCGAGCAGCGGGCGTACGGCGTCGAGCGCGGCGTCGGCGGTCATGGCACCGATGAGGAGCAGCATCACCGCGGCGGCCACCGGCACCGCCCAGTTCGGCAGCCGCACGGGCCGCACGGGCCGCACGAAGACGCCGACTACGGCGGCGACCAGTAGAAAGATCCGGACGACCGCCACCTGGTCATGTTATCTATGGGGGTCTGCTGCGGTCTGTAGCGGGTCCCCTGCGGCGGGAGGTCCGAAGACCGTCTCCATCGGCATCGGACGCACGGCGTCCAGGTAGTCGTCGAGCTCACCCAGCTCGAACCGGCACATACCGATGACATGCCAGATCTCGCCGGCCACGTCGCCGCCGACCTTGTACCCGCCGTCGGGAGCCAACGCCGCCCACCCGGTGCCGTGCCCCACCAGTGTGACGGACAGCGTGGCGGCGCCGGGCCGACAGACGTCCCACAGCCGGGCCGTGCCGTCGTCGCCGCAGCTTGCCAGCCGGGTGCCGTCGGGGCTGAAGTCCAGCGACCAGATCCGGCGGGTGTGCCCGGTGAGCAGGTCCAGGCAGCGCCCGCTGTCGGGGTCCCACAGGCGGATGAGCAGGTCGTCGCCGGCGGTCGCGAGCACAGTGCCGTCCGGGCTGAACGTGGCCGACCAGAGCCGTCCGGTGTGCTGGGTGAAGGTACGCAGCAGCTCGCCGGTACCGGCGTCCCACAGTCGGGCCGTGCCGTCGTTGCTCGCGCTCACGAGCCGGGCGCCGTCCGGGCTGAACTCCACCGCGTACACCCGGTCTTCGTGGCCGGGGAGGGTACGACGGCACTCCCCGGTCCTGACATCCCACAACCGGACGAGTTTGTCGTCGCAGCCGGTGGCCAGCAGAGCGCCGTCCGAACTGAAGGCGACGGAGCGGACCCGGCCCCGGTGGTCGGTGAACGTCCGCACGTGCCGGCCGGTCGAGCGGTACCACAGTTGAACGGAGTCGTCGTCGTTCGCGGTCGCCAGCATGTCGCCGTCCGGGCTGAACGCCTCCGCCCAGACGTGGTCGGTCTCGACCCGAAGCTCCCGCTCGTAGGTTCCAGGGCCGTCGATGCCGGGCATCTCCAGGTTCCACAGGTGCACACCACCGCCACCGCTGCTGGCCGCGGCGATCGTGGCGCCGGTCGGGGTGAAGATGGCGGATGTGAGGCGGTCGGCGGCACCGGTCAGGTGGCCTCGACGCTCACCGGTCCGGGGATTCCACAGCCACACCGCCCCGTCGTTCCCGCTGGTGGCCAGGAGGGAACTGTCCGGGCTGAAGCGCACCGCGGTCAGCCGCCGGCCGTGCCCGGACAGTTCCCGTACGCATCCGCCGTTTGCCGGGTCCCACAGTCGGGCGGTGCCGTCGTTGCTGCTGGTGGCCAACTGGGCGCTGTCCGGCCGGAAGGCCATCGGCCAGACGGAGCCCTTGTGCCCGGTGAGCTCGTGGCGCTGCTCGCCGGTAACCGGGTCGAGTAGCCGCAGCACCCGGTCGCTGTCGCCGGTGGCCAGCAGCGTGCCGTCCGGGCTGAACAGCACCCGGTACACCGCGCCGGTGTGCCGGGTGGCGACCCGCCGGGTCCGCGCTCCATCCAGACCCCACAGCCGGACAACACCGGCGACGTCGCCGGAGGCCAGCAGGTGCCCATCCGGGTGGAAGTCGAGCGTGTACACGGCACGTTCGTGACCGGCGAGATTCTCCCGTAGTTCACCGGTAGTGGAATCCCACAGGTGGACGCCACCGCCGTCACCAGCAGTGGCGAGCAGACTGCCGTCGGGGCTGAAGGTCAGCCGGTACACCGGCCGGGAACAGACGATCTCCAGGTGCAGCTCGCCGGTCGCGGTCTTCCACAGCCGTACCGTGCCGCCGTCGTCGCCGGTGGCGAGCAGGCTGCCGTCCGGGTGGAACGCCGCCGTCCACACCCGGGGTGCGTGCCCGGCGAGGTGCGTGCGGACCTGGCCGGTAGAGGTGTCCCACAACCGGACGGTGCCGCTGCTGTCGCCGACGGCGACCACGCTGCCGTCCGGGCTCAGTTCCATCGGCCAGACCCAGTCGGCGTGGCCGCGCAACGTGTGCAGCGGGCGGCCCGTCATCGGTTCCCACAACCGGATGGTCGTGTCGCTGGAACCGCTGGCCAGCACGTCGCCGGCGTAACGGACGGCGTAGGCGCGGCTCTGGTGGCCCTGCAACGTCCGCAGCGGCTTGCCGGTGGCCGCGTCGCAGGTGAGGACCCCGCCGTCCTCGGACGCGATCGCCAGGATCGCACCGTCCGGGCTGTAGGCGACCGGGTCGGGGAGCCGGCCGATCTCGAAGCCGAACGAGACTCCGACCGCGGACGGTGCCAACTCGACCTGGACATCCTGACCCGGGTTGACGGCCGCGCCCCGGTGGCGCGCATCGGCCAGTACCGCGGGGTCAGCCCTCGTGGCCACGAGGGCGGTGTACCGCAGCGACGCATCGTCGAGATTGACATCCCGCAGGTCGCACCCGAGCAGGCGCGCCCGGGTGAGGTTCGCGCCGGTGAGGTCCGCGCCGGTAAGTGCGGTGTCGTTGAGGCGGGCGGCGACGAGGATGGCGTTTCTCATGATCGAACCGGCGAGGTCGGCGCCGGTCAGCACGGCGTCGGTGAGGTCCGCGCCGGTGAAGTCGACCGCGCGCATCTCGCGGTATGAGAGGTCCTCACCGCGTAGCGATCGTCCCCGCAGGTCGCTGTGGAGGGGGGTGCGCAGCCGAGCGCTGATCTTCAACGCGTTGGCCCGGGCTACGCTGTCGACATCCGACCCGGCGAGCGCGTCGGTGGCCCAGGCCCGGCATGCGTTGCCCGATGCCAGGTCACAGAGGAAATCGACCGCCAGCCGGGACAGGTGACGTCTGGACAACAACGCGGGGTGGGACTCGCCATGCCTGAAACGGTGGGCGATGTCATCGGCGACGAGCCACTCGATCACCGAGAAGTGGATGAACCCGAACAGGCTGTCGTCAGCGCGCACCAGTAGGCTGCCGGCCCCGATGGCGTGGGTGACCTGCTGGGCGGACATACTTCCCTTGGCCAACGTGGTGAGGGCAGTCGCGACCTCGCTGATTTCATCGAGGCGCAGGAACGACTCCCCGGACTCCCACAGCAGCAACGCGAGGGTTCGTACCGCCGTCCACAGGTCGTCGAGGCTGAGCGTGACAGGCATTCCCTGGACACCCTGGGCGCGTCGTACCTCGAACTGGAGCCAGGACGTGAGGATCTCCCGGTAGAGCCCGGCCGCGGACAGGGTATGCCCGGCTTTCGCCACTTCGGCCAGTCGGGCGGCGTCCAGGTCGGCCACGAAGCTCAGCATCCGCGGGTTGGCGGAAAGCCCGGCAAGGTCCTGAACGTTTTTGATCAGAGTCAGGCGTTCGTCGGCGGCCGTCTCGTCCCCGCGGTAGTGGTTCACCAGGTAGGTGCGGATCTGGGATGGGACGAAATCCTCGACGCTCAACACCCGGCGCCCCGGCAGCAGCCCGACCTTCTCGCCGAGCGCGGTGAGCACCTGGGACTCGGTGCGGAAGTGGTGGGTCCGGCTGGCGATGATGATTTTTGCGTTGCCCTGGGCTGCCTGCAGGAGCGCCTCCAGGTGATCGGCTGCCCGATCATAGGTGACCCGGTTCACCAACTCGTCGAAGCCGTCGAACAGCAGCACGATGCGGCCTTCCCGCAGCATGTACCGAAACGCCGTCAGATCGATGAGGTTCCGCCCGTGGTTGGCAAAGTGGGCGGCGACCAGCCCGTAGACGGTGTGGGCCTTGTCCAGGGCGCGGAGTTCGATGAAGATCGGAGTCAGGTGGGGCAGCTCGGTGGGCACCCGCCGGGCGACCTCACGCAGGGCGAAGGTCTTGCCCCGACCGAAGTCGCCGAGCAGCAGGACGAACCGGCCCTCGTCCTGGCCGAGCAGCCGCAGTAACTCTTCGGCGAGTCCGTCATGGATATCACGGTCCGTCCCGACAAGTTCACGGTAGCGCTGTGGGACGTACAAGCCTGACCGATACTGCGGGTCGTTGGCCAGCCGGGTGTTCTGGTCCGCCACGAAGTCACTGAGATCCAACAGGCCCTGGAACTCGATGAAGCTGCGCACGCGCACCCGCCGGCGCCACGCCTCCTCGCGCAGGGTCTGCTGGGGGGGAACATCGGTGACGATCTCTGAACGGAGGTCGGGTTCCACCGTGTGGACGTGCTGGACGAACTCCTCCACGTCGTCTCGGGTGATCGGGCCGAGGTGGGCGCCGATCCGGGCCTGGCGGGTGTAGCCGTCCTCGACGTAGGTGACCAGGAGATGCGGAACGGGGCCGGTGACCCGGCGGATGCGGGCATCGGGGTACCGGGTTCGGCACACCTCCTCGATTCGCTCGAGGTGGGCGGCGAGCGGATCGGCATTACCGCGCGGTCCGACGTCCGGATCGGACCCGTCGCCGGTCACGAGGGTGACGCTCGGCACGGCGGTGGAGGTGCCGGTGCCGGCCGGGCTGCCGGCGCTGTTGGTGGTCGTGGCTGGGAACGTCACGCCGACGGACTGCCAGCGCCGACGCAGCTTCTCCACCCCGGCGGCATGCCCGGTCCGGGTGAGGTTCGGGCCGTCGCCGTCGGTCCAGCGGGTGAGCCCGTCGGGGTCGAGCGTCAGCAGCTGAAGCCGCCCGGGTGCGGGTGCCGGCGGCACCGGCAGGCCGGAGCGCAGCATGCTGGACTCGCCCTGGCCACCCGCCCGTAGCCCCGGCAGGAGCAGGTTGAGGCGGGCCGCTACCAGCCGGTCCAGGGTAGCGGTGTCACGCAGCACGACTGCCTCGTGGGCCGGACCGCCGCCTGTTGGTCGCGGGGGGTGGTATACGGCGCCGATACGCAGCAACCCCTCCCGCTCGAACGGTCGCAGCTGGTTGGCGAACGAGCTGGCCTGGGTGTCGCCGAGGTATCCGTAGTGGTCGGCCTCGCGATGGCTGTCCGCCATCGTCGAGTTGAGCCCGGCGACCACCACGTCGAGGTCGGTGACGTGAAACAGTGACCAGGGCTGGTCGGCCTCGAACAGCGGGCCCTCGACGCCCTGATAGACCTCGCGGAAGAACCTGGTGAAGTGCCGCCACTTCGGCCAGTAGGGAGGCATCGGTTTCATGTCGTCGGCGTCGCGGTCGGCAAAGTACGCGCGGCACGCGGCATGGTTCACGTCGTGACTGCCTGGGACGACTACGAGCCGGTGGGGTTCGAGGCTCAGCAGCGCCCGCAGACCGGCGATGAAGGTCAACGCCTCCTCGAACTCCCGCAGGTGGCCGGACCTGGTCACGTCGCCGGTGATGACGAGCAGGTCCGGCTGGGGTGCTCCGGCGTGGACGAGCCGGGTGACGTCCCCCCAGACCCGTGCCTGGAGGTCGTCGCCGGCGGAGCGCCCGCCATTCGGGTCGCGCCGCGGTATCCGCGGTGCGGCAAGGTGCAGCACCGTGACGGATTCCCGCGGCGTGCGGGCGGAGCGCGCTGACGGGGGGTACGCGGGCGGTGCGGCGGGAACCCTGCGGGTCGTGACGCGGCTCGGAGCGACCGGTGGACCGATTGCCGCAGGTGGGGCGTCCACGAGTGGGACGGCATCCGCAGCAGCTGACAGCGGGTAACCAGGACCGACGCTCGGCTTTGCGCGGCCGGAAAGCGCGGCGGAAACTTTCCCCTGTAACAGCGCGCGTGCCTGCTCATGGTCTGTCACATTGACCAGGTCGACAAACGTAATCTTCGAAAGTACGCCGTCGGGTTTGCAGTCCTCCACGCGTACGGTGATGAGCTTGTTCCTGGACTGGTCCGCGTCGAGAGCCGCCAGCCATTCCAGCCGGGTCCAGTTGGATTCAAGGTAGCGGCGGGACAGGACCGCGATGACAGCGGTCGCTTCACTCACCCCACGGTCGATGAAATCCAGGAAGTTGGTGCCGGGAACGAAGTCCCATGCCTGGATCATGGTGCGGTAGCCGGCGGTCTCCAGCTCCCAGGCGATCCAGGACGCCCAGCGCCCGTCAGCCACGGAGTAGCTGATGAAGAAGTCCAACGGACGGCCCGTACGGGTCGGATGGGCTTGTGGCGGCATTCTGCCAGTATGGCGTGGGGATACCGCGAGGTTGAAGAGACACGCGATGTCGTGTGCGTGGGGAGGTATGCCCTTATACCGGTTGGAGGACCGGCCGGGGCTCGGTGAGCAGCCGCAGGACGAACCGGGCCGCCCACCTGCGTGTGATGGAATCGCCGTGCGCCCGCCGGACGCGATGGTTTGGCAGGTGGACCGCTCCGACCGTCTGGTCGCGTCCGCCCGGTCGGTTGCGAGCCAGCACCAGGGTCGCCGCCTCACCGCCGACGATGTCGGTCAGATGGAACGTCCCGGCCGCCATGGTGTAAACGTCACCCGCGCGTACGCTTTCCACCCTTCCCGGCTCGCAGCGCACGAGCTCGCCGGTGGCCTGAATCTCGTCCACGTCGTGGTGGCTGTGGACCTCGAAGAGCCGATGGGTGGCTGCCGGAGCCGTGGGCACGGTGGCCATGCGCACCGGGGCAACCGGCACGACCCGCGGAAGGTGGTTGTGCACCTCGCCGGCCAGCACGAGGCTGTAGAGGTCCCAACTGTGGCAGTGCACCTGTGATGTGGTCGGGCGCGCCGCGGGGACCTGCCGGGTCCACACGTGCACGCAGACACCACCGTCGCCGAATCGCCACACCGGCACACACAGGAATCCCAGCGGATGGCACAGCACGGTAGCGTCCTCGGGCGCGGTCGCCACCTTTACCAGCGCCCGCGTCAACCAGTCGGGAACGGCACCGTGGCGGATACCGTCGACCTGGCCGCGTAGTTGGGTGTAGGACGTCATCGGCGTGGGTCCTCTACTCGATGCGTTAATACGCTTGCGCAGGTGCCCGACGGTGTTCGCGTCACCATGGCCGGAGTCGTGAGTACCGCGGCAACTCCGGCCATACTGTGAAGGCAGTACTGAGAACGCATGTTAGCCATCATTTCGATGATGGAAAAGTGCTTTTTTTACGGCATTCCGGCGGGAGGTGTTTGACCTGCGGGAAGACAGATCCCATGCCTAGCGTCGGCGGTTGGGGTCGTTCTCCGGTCCACGCGGGCGGACGGAGGGTGGATGAAGGTCCGGAAGCCCGGGAAGCCCGGGAAGCCCGGGAAGCCCGGTGCCGATTGTGGCTTCGCGCGTAGCATGCGTTCGCGTGGGGGGTCTCGTCGGGCGCGGGCCGGAGCTGGCGTTGCTGCAGGACGCTCTCGAACGCGCGCGGTCCGGTCAGGGCAGCGTCGTGTCGATCTCCGGCGAGCCAGGCGTCGGCAAGACAGCCCTCTGTCGTGCCTTCGCCGAGATGGCGACCAGCGCCGGTGTCCGGGTGTTGTGGGGTGTGTGCTTCCAGGGCCAGGCCCAATCGTCGTACGGCCCGTGGGTGGACGCAATGGCACCGCTCGGAGGCCTTGACATCGGCACGGGGCAGCTGAACCCACGCGAGGCACGGTTGCGGGTGTTCGCGTCAGCCCATGAGACCCTTGCTGCCGCTGGGGCCGGGGCCGGTACGGGGACCGTCGTGGTGACAGACGACCTGCACTGGGCGACGGCGGACAGCCTCGAGCTTTACGGCTACGTCGCGGCGCGAGCGGTGGTCGCCGGCATTGTACTGATCGGCACGTATCGGGACCCCGACCCGGCGGTGTCGGGTATTGCCGGTATTGCCGGTATTGCCGGCGACACTGCGCTCGTTGCTCTGCTCGGATCCCTCGTCCGCATCCACGGCTATCTTGACCTGCGGCTGCGCGGACTCGACCCGACCGGCGTGGGGCGCTACCTGGCTCGGACCTTCGGCGAGACCGGCGCCAGGAGTACCGGCGCCAGGAGTACCGGTGGCGACGAGCCAGCCGGGACGGACGAGCCAGCCGGGACGGACGAGGTGCCGCGGGCGGTCGTCCGCGCGGTGCACGAGCACACGGCGGGAAATCCGTTCTACGTCTGCGAAGTAGCCCGAGGGCTGGTCGAGGGCGGCAAACTCGTCCGACGCGACGGACGGCGAATGTCTGCGCCCCCCTACGCGTTCGCGCACGCGATCGTCCGCGACGCGCTGGCTGACTCGATCAATCCCGACCGGGCTGCCCGCCTGCACCGCCGTGCCGCCGACGTCCTCGAAGGCGAACAGCCCACCGATCACGCTGCCGTCGCGGAGCAGTACCTGCGGTCCCGGGCGCTGCCGGGAGCCGAACGCGGCGTCGTCCACTGCCTGCATGCCGCCGAGCCCGCCAGCCGCGACCACGCTCACGGCCAAGCCGTCCGGCTGCTTGGCAACGCCCTGGAGCTGATGCCGGCCCAAGGCGGCAACGAACAGGCGGAGGTTCTTCGGCGGCTGGCGGTCGCGCAGGCGCAAGCCCTGACGTGGGCCCGGCTGGCGGTCGCCGTGGACCCGGTTGACACCGTTGAGTCCGGTGCGATGGCGTGGGTGCGGGTCGGGCGATGGCGGGAGTACCCGGCCGACGCCGTCGCGGTCCTGCGCTCCCGCGGCGGCGAGGACGACCAGGCCCGCGCGATCGAACCGTTCCAGCCGAGAACCGTCGAACAGACACAGGCACTGCTGGCGCGGGTTCAGGGCTGGTCGAGTCCGCGGGCGGTCATGCGCGGTCTCGACCTGGTGGGCCGGGATTTCACCTTCCGCCACGGCCGGATCACCGTCGCCACCGACTGCTACCGGGAACTGCTGGCAGTCGGTGAACGGGTCGGGTCAGTGGTCGCCAGGAGCGAGGCGTGCGCGCAGCTTGCCCTGCGCACGGCGCTCGCAGGTGACGTCGCCGCCGCGCACGGTCACCTGGAGCGGGCATTCGGACTGGTCGAGGGGCTGTGGTCCGGCCACCGGCGCCATCTGCTCGGGACCGTGTCCCACTCGGTGATTCTGGGATACGACGACACCTCGACGCGGCCCCGCCCCGCCGGGCTGACTCCGCGCGAGGTCGAGGTACTCGGACTGCTCCGGCCGGACGGACGAGCAAGGAGATCGCGGCCGATCTCGTCCTGTCGCTGCTCACGGTCAACCGCCACGTCGCGAACATCTACACGAAGATCGGCGCCCGAAACCGGGCCGAGGCCACCGCGTTCGCCATCGCACACGGTCTGAGCGCCAAACCGACCAACCGGACTACATAGTTCTCGGTAGCAGCCGGCCGCAGCGGTTCGAACCGAAGATGACGACAATTGTCGACGCTTGATAAGCGCACGCCTTCCTAAGGTCATCCCGACGGTGTTTCGAAAGACGAAACGGTGTTTCGAACGACGAAAGGGAGACCGATGGCAACCATGGAGATCAACGGAGTCGGTATCGCCTACGACGACAGCGGGGCTGGTGCACCGCCGATTCTGTTCGTCCACGGCTGGGGCGGGAACCGGACCAACTTCGCGCCGCAGGTAGCGCACTTCGCCACCAGCCACCGAGTGGTAGCGCTCGACCGGCGCGGCCACGGTGAGTCCGACAAACCCGAACAGGACTACACCGTCGAAGGCGCGGCCGACGACCTGGCCGCCGTATGTCGCGAACTGGGACTCGACCGCGCGATCGTCGTCCAGCACAGCTTCGACCGGATCGCCTTCGATTTCGCCAGCCGCTACCCCGAGTTCGTCCGAGGGTTGTGCGTTCTTGACGGTCCGACTCTCGCCGGCCCGGGATTCGACGAGGCCGCCCGCCAGTTCCTCACCGGCCTTGAGTCCGAGCACTGGCTGGCGGCGATCCGCGGCTTCGCCGACGAGTTGGTGTTCGCGCCGGGTACCTCCGACGATGTGCGGGAGCAGACGATCGCCGAGGTCACCGCCACCCCCGGGCACGTGCTGGTCTCGACCTGGCGGCACTTCATCGCCTACCCGTCCGAGGACGCCCTGGCCAAGATCACCTGCCCACTGCTGTACATAGCCGGCAGCTTCCCCGCCGACACCGAGCGGCTGCGTGAACTGTGCCCGCAGCTGGAGACGGCCGAGGTCCGCGGCTGCGGGCACTTGATCATGCTTGCCGACCCCGAGGTGGTGAACCGCATCCTGGCCGGCTTCGTGGCGCAAACCGACCCGCGACCATAGGAACCACCGGCCACCGGCCACCGGCGGCGGACGCGTCTGGTACCTGGTCAACCCGGACGGGACGTCGGCGGATGGCCGCGCAGTTCGCGCTCGAGCGTTTCGACCCGGTCGAGCAGGTCCAGCACGAGGCCGACGGCCGCGTAGTTCAGCGAAAGCCCGGCCCGCAGCCGTTGGATGCGACCGAGCGTGACCAGCGCGTCCGTGGTGAACCACAGCTGCCCACGGGCGTCACGCGTCGCGTCCAGCAGGCTCAGCGCGACGAACCGGCGGACCAGGTCCGGATGCAGGCCGGCTCGCCGCGCGAGCGCGTCCACGGTCAGTCGCTGGGAGCGCCGGGCGAGCGGGTAGCCCACCCGAACGGTTTCGGGCGCTGCCGGCCGGCGCTCCGGCCGCGGGTGGGCGTTCATGGTCACGTCCTCGGGGTGAAGGTCGACTCCGCGGCGAGTTGCTCGAACAGCTGGCGTTCAGTAGGGGTGAGGGTCGGGGGGACCATCACACGGACCTCGGCGTACAGGTCGCCGGTGCCCCCGTTGGGGTTGGGCATCCCCTCGCCCCGCAGGCGCAGCCGGCGCCCGCAGGACGAACCCGCAACGACCCGGACCTTCGCCTCGCCACGTGGGGTCGTGACCGCGACGCTCGCACCGAGCGCGGCCTCCCACGGCGTCACCGGCAACTCGACGTGGATGTCCCGGCCGGAGAGCCGGTAGCGGGGATGCGGCGCGATCCGCACCGCCAGGTACAGGTCGCCGGCCCGGCCGCCAGCCCTGCCCTGCCCACCCTGCCCGGCGAGCCGGATTCGCTGTCCGTCGACCACGCCGGGGGGAATCATGACCTGGTAGCTGCGCGGTCCGGCCGGCCCGGCAAGGGTGACGCGCCGCCGGCCACCGTGGAACGCCTCCTCCACGGTCAGTTCCAGTTCAGCTTCCTGATCGGCTCCGGGGATGGGGCCGGCCGCGCCGTGGGCGCCGAACAGGTCACCGACGAGATCCTCGAAGTCGATCCCGAACCCGTCGCCACCGACGCCCCCGCTGAAGCCCCCGTCACCACTGAAACCCCCGCCATCGAAGCCCTGCCCGGCGGCTGCCCCACCATCGCGTCGGGTCCGTCCGCGGCCGGCGCCGGCTCGCGCGCCTCGGCCCTGTGCGCCTCGGCCCTGTGCGCCCCGGCCGAAGCCCGCCGCGGCTGCCCGCTCGTCAAAGTCCGCCGGGATCTGGCGGAAGTCCGGCCCGAAGCGGTCGTAGCGCGCCCGGGTACCCGGGTCGGACAACACGCTGTAGGCCTCGTTGACCTCCTTGAACCGCTCCTCGGCGGCCGGATCGGCGTTCACGTCGGGATGGTAGGTGCGCGCGAGCTTGCGATAGGCCTGTTGGAGTTCCTCGGCGCCTGCACCGCGTGGCACGCCGAGCACCTCGTAGTAGTCGCGTGCCATGGCTGTCAGTCCTGCTGCCGTCCACTGACGGCGACGCCATCCTGCCGTCCACTGACGGCGACGCCATCCTGCCGTCCACTGACGGCGACGCCATCCTGCCGTCCACTGACGGCGACGCCATCCTGCCGTCCACTGACGGCGACGGCCTCCGGCCGCAGCTGCCGCTCGGCATCGCCATAGCCGGGACGCACCACATCCAGGACCGTTCCCGGCGGCGCGCCGGTGTTCTCGACTACGGCCACCACCTCGTGCCGGGCCGGGTCGAAGGGCACCCCCACCTCGTCGCGGCGTGGGTAACCGAGCCGGTCCAATACCTCCACGGCCTGATCGCGCACGGCCCGCACCCCCGCCACGATCACGCTCGGGTCGGCGTCGGCGTGGGCCAGCGCGCGTTCGAGGTTGTCGAGCACCGGCAGCCAGGCGGCCGTCGCGGTGCTGCGTTCGGCCGCCCGCTCCCGACGCAGCTCGCCTGCATACCGCTTGCGCATGTTGTCCAGATCGGCCAGTGCCCGGAGCAGATGGTCCTCCCGGTCGTCCAACGCCGACCGGTCATCGTCCGGCGCCGGATGGTCAGCCGGGCTGTCGCAGGCGTGCGCAGGCGGGTCGGTGGAGGTCATGGGCGCTCAGGCTCGCTTCGGTCGAAGTCCGCGTCGATGACGTCCTCGCCGCCTGCCGGACCACCAGCCGAGCCGCCGGTGGCGCCCGCCTGCCCGTCGGGTCGGGTCCTGGCGGCCATCAGGCCGTGATAGACCTGCTGAAGTTCGGATGTAAGCGGCCGGACCCGGTCGGGCGGTGCGTCCTGCCTGACGGCTTCACGCGCCTGGCCGACCAGCATCTCCGCCCGTGCCCGCTCGTGTTCGGCGGCGGTGTCCCCGAGCTCTCCCAGCCGGCGTTCGACCTGGTAGGCGACGGCGTCGAGCTCGTTGCGGGCGTCCACCGCCTGGCGCAGCGCCTGGTCCTGCGCGCGGTTGCGATCGGCCTCGGCCATCATCCGATCGATCTCGCCGCGGTCCAGATTGGAGCTCTCGGTGATGGTGATGCCCTGCTGGCCACCGGTGTCCTTGTCGCGGGCGGTGACGTTGAGGATGCCGTTGGCGTCGACATCCAAGGTGACCTCGACCTGCGGTTCGCCCCGTGGCGCCGGCCGGATGTTGTGCAGTTGGAAACGGCCGAGCACCCGGTTGTCGGCCGCGCGTTCCCGTTCGCCCTGGAGCACGACGACGTCGACCGCGGACTGGTTGTCCTCCGCGGTCGAGAACACCTCCGCGCGCCGCGCCGGGATCGTCGTGTTCCGATCGACGATCTTCGTCAGGACGCCGCCACGGGTCTCGACCCCCAACGACAGCGGTGTCACGTCGAGCAGCAGCACATCGGTGACCTCGCCCTTGAGCACCCCGGCCTGGATCGCGGCGCCCAGGGCCACGACCTCGTCCGGGTTGACGCTCATGTTCGGTTCCTTGCCGCCGGTCAACCTGCGCACCAGGGACTGCACGGCCGGCATCCGGGTCGCGCCGCCGACCAGGATGACCTCGTCGAGGTCGTCACCGGTCACCTTCGCGTCATCCATGGCCTGACGGACCGGCCCGAGACACCGACCGAGGAGGTCCGCGGTGATCTGCTCGAAGGTCGACCGCATGATCGTGGCGGTCAGGTGCCGCGGGCCGGCGGCGTCCGCGGTGACGAACGGAAGGTTGACCTGCGTCTGGGTCACCGAGCTGAGCTCCACCTTCGCCTTCTCCGCGGCCTCGAACAGCCGTTGCAGCGCCTGCGGGTCGTCGCGCAGGTCGATGCCCTGCTCGCGTCGGAAGTCGTCCGCAAGGTGGTCGACCAGCCTGCGGTCGAAGTCGTCGCCGCCCAGATGGGTGTCCCCGGCGGTCGAACGCACCTCGACCACACCGTCTCCGACATCGAGGATGCTCACGTCGAAGGTGCCGCCACCGAGGTCGAACACCATCACGGTCTCGTGCTGACGTTTGTCCAGCCCGTAGGCCAGCGCCGCCGCGGTCGGCTCGTTGATGATTCTCAGCACGCCGAGTCCGGCGATCTTTCCCGCGTCCCGGGTCGCGGTGCGCTGGGCGTCGTTGAAGTAGGCCGGGACGGTGATGACCGCCTCGGTGACCTTCTCGCCCAGGAACTTCCCGGCGTCGTCAGCGAGCTTGCGCAATATCATCGCGCTGATCTCTTCGGGGGCGGACAGCTTCCCCCGGACCGTGAAACGGGCGAGTCCGTCGGGGCCGGGCACGACGTCGAACGCGACCGCCGTCGCCTCGCTTGCCACCTCGTCGTGGCGGCGGCCGATGAAACGTTTGGCCGAGTAGATCGTGCCCTTGGGATTCAGGATCGCCTGCCGTCGCGCCAGCTGGCCGACCAGGCGTTCACCGGGTTCGGTGAACGCGACCACGGACGGGGTCGTGCGCGCACCCTCGGCGTTCGCAATGACCGTGGGTTCACCGCCCTCCCAGGCGGCGATCACTGAGTTGGTCGTTCCGAGGTCGATTCCGACGGCTTTGGCCATGGGTTGTTCCTCCGACGATCGCCGTGGTGGCGTTCGTCCACGTCTCGTCACCAGGACCACCGTCCGTGGGGAGCCGGACGGCGGCGCCCTTTGTGTCGTGTTGGCGGGGCACACGCGCAACCGCGCCAACCGGCTGTTCCGCCTCGTCACCTCCTTGCCCAGGCGCCTGCACGGTGTCCGGAGGTGCCTTGTGACTCCAGGCCTACCCGGCGCGTCCGGCATGCACCCGTCCCACCCGAAAATCCGCTCTGGCATTCCAGCTGCCAGGATGCTGATCACCCGGTCGGGTCGCGGTCTGGTCCGGCCACGTCGTCGAGGACGGGTCTACGACCCCAGGTGCTGACCAGCAGCGGCCCGAAGCAGACGGTGGTGCCGTCGTGCCAGAGCTGGTGGAAGGCGTCAATGTCCGCCTGAGTCACCAGCCCGTCGGCGAGCATGCCTGGGCCGAGCTGATCGACGAGGAGTTCCCACGTCCGGAGGCCATGCTCCGGGTCCGACTGGACCTGGATCGAGACAGCCTGGGTGCCGATGTCGACGAGGCCCGCGGCCTGGAACGCGCGGGGCAGTTTCCGACCGTAGTACGGGTCGTAGGAACGGTTGCTGAAGAACGTTTCGCAGGCTCTGACGACCCGCTGATGTACCTCGGCGGGTGGGTCGATGACGGACGCGGTGGACCAGTCGAGATCCTCTACCAGCACCCATCCACCCGGTCGGACGGCCGTGCTCATCGCCTGCAACACGTCGTCTCGGGTGCGGACGCTTTCAAGCAGCAGGCGGGCGTGGACGAGATCGAAGCGGTCCGCGGGGAGTGGGTCCACGGTGACGTCGGAGCGGCGGACCGAGATGTTGCCGCCGTCGAGCGGGTCGAGGAAGCGGGTGTCGGCGTCGATGGCGAGTACCTCGCCGGTTGGACCGACACGGTCGGCGTACAGTTCCACAATGCTGCCGGTCCCGGCACCGAGGTCCAGGCAGCGCCAGCCCGTTGTCAGCCCGAGTCTCTCACTCAGTTCCAGGGTACCGGCGTCGTAGAGCTCTGTGATGCTACCGAGCCGTTCCCGCTCGGCATGCCATGCGTTGTCGAGAACATAGCTGGTCCGCAGGGGCTCGGTGCCGGTTATTGCGGGTGTTCGCCCATTCATGGCCGTGGTGACCTTTCTGTTGGCGGACCAGGTTTTTCGGGGTCGCCGGGCGTGCGAGGAGAATCATGATCGCACGCCTTTTGGCTGGCTAGTTGATCTTTCGTTCCCGGTGCTGCCAGAACTGGTCGCGTAGTATGCGACGAAGAACTTTTCCGCTCGGGTTTCGTGGTAGCTGGTCGATGAGGGCGTAACTGGTGGGGATCTTGAAATCCGCGATGATTCCCTTGAGGAAGAGCATGAGCTCGCGTGGACTCACGTATTGGCCTGGCTGTGGCACGACAAACGCGTGGACGGCTTCGCCCCAGCGGTCGTCGGGTATCCCGACGACCGCCGCCTCAAATACGCCGGTGTGACCGGCCAGAGCGTTTTCTATCTCCGCCGGGTAAATATTCTCGCCAGCGACGATGATGGTGTCATTTATCCGGTCGCAGATGAACAGAAAGCCGTCCTCGTCCAGGTATCCGGCGTCCCCGGTGTGAATCCAGCCGTCGACGAGCGTATCCGCTGTGGCATCTGGTAGGCCCCAGTACTCGAGCATGCGTGCAGGCGTTCGGATGCAGATCTCACCGACGGTGTGGACCGACAGAGGTCTTCTTCTGTCGTCGACAATCTTAAGGTCGATGCCTGGACACGGGCGGCCCGCGGCCTTCATACGCGGGCCACCGACGACATGTTCGTCCGGTGACAGGAATACCGCGGCCATGCCGCATTCGGTGAGACCGTAGATCTGGGTGAACTCGCAGCCGATCGTCGCTAGACACTGTTGGAGCAGTTTCTCCGTGATGGGGGAACTCCCGTACGCCACCTTGCGCAGGGTCGTGAAGTCGGCGTGGCTCACTCCGGGCTCGGCGAGCATCATCTGCAACATTGCCGGTACCAGGCACGTGGTGGTGATCCCGTGCTTCCGGATGAGGTCGATGGCGTCCCGGCTGACGAACATGGGTGTCACCACGTTGGTGATGCCGGCGCTGAAGCCCTGAATGGCCCACCAAAGACCGCCGACGTGAAAACCGGGCACGCTGATCAGATTCACATCGCCGAGCTGCCAGTCGACCCAGTCGAGGTTGTGCTCAGCAAGCCTGTCGCGGATCGTGAAGAAGCTGCGATGGGCGAGTACGACCCCCTTGGGCCGACCCGTCGTACCGCTCGTGTAGACCTGCACGAGGGGATCTTCGGGCGCCGGATTCGTGTCGAGGTCGGTGTCGGGATGCTCCGCCTTCCAGACCAGGAAACCCGCACCAACGGCGTCCGGTTGGTCGAGCAGGACTAACGTTGGGGGTTCAGGAAGCTCGGTACCGACCTTTTCTGCCATGCCGAGGAACTCCGCTCCCACGAACAGCACTTCAGCACCGGAGTCGCGCAGGATGTGGGCGATTTCGCCGGCGGTCAGGCGCCAGTTGAGGGGTACCAGCGTCGTTCCGCTCTTGGCGCAGCCGAACAGGATGTCGAAAAAGTGCTCCGAATCCTTACCGAGGTGGGCGACGCGCGGCTGGTGCCTGTGGCTGTGGCTGTTGCCACGGGCGTGGGCGTGCAGCGCATGCGCCGTGCGGTTGCTCTCGCGGTGCAGCTGGCCGTAGGTGACGGCGTGGCCTTCGCAGATGATGGCGGTGTGTTCCGGTTGCCGCCGCCCGTGGAAGGCCGCCGTGTCGGCGAGCGTTCGGATGCTTGGATGGTAGATCGCACTGGGCATCGGGCGGACTCCTCAGTTCTCGAACGGTTCTCAGCTGTTTTCTGGTTTACAGATATTTCGGAGGTTCACAGCCGGTCCGGACCGCACCAGATCAAGCATGTCTATTCCGAGGCATTTGTGTGGAGTTTGCCGGTGATCGGCAGCCAGTACCGCGACCGGTCAAAGGCGTAGCTGGGCAAGGTTGTTCTGCATCGCTCGTGGCCGCGGTGGTATTCGGCCCAGGACACTGACACGCCCGCGGTGTACAGTTCCGCCATCGACTCGTGGAGCACACTGCCGCTTGCGTCTGCCGGGCGTAAACTGGCGAGCCAGCGGTGGGCGGAGACCGCCACGGACTGCCGGCACAGATCGATCGGTGTCGAGGGCGGGCCGACCTCGATGAACACATGCCGGCCACGTCTTTCGATGGTGCGCAGGCCAGCCGCGAAACCGCTCGGCTCGCCGGAATTACGGGCCCAGTATTCGGCTGTGCGGATTTCGGCGGGATCAGCCACTGCACCGGTCTGACTTGAGACAAGAGTCAGGTCCGATTCGCGGAAACCGATGTCGGCGACGGCCTCGCGGAACATGTTGACCTGCGGCGCACTGACTTGCGGTGCACTGAGCTGGCCCAGGGCCGCGATCAGGCTGACCGAGTCGGACAGCGAAAACAGACCTGCGATCGCGGCGGCGGCGATCTCGCCGATGCCGAAGCCGACTACCGTATCGGGCCGGATACCCCAGCTGATCCACATCTTCGCGGCGGAGTACTCCAGCGCGAACAGCGCAGACCGGGTGTCGCCGGCATCGTCGGGTCCGTCGGGATTTTCGATTTTACCCAGGAGTAGGTCGCGGACGGACCGGTTCAGGTGGGGGGTGAACAACCGGTCGCAGTCGTCGAGGTGCCCACGGAAGACCGGGGAGCGCTCGTAGAGCGACCGCCCCAGCCCTGCGCAGGCGGTGGTCTGCCCGGTGAACACCAGCGCGATCCCAGGCCGGTCGCCCGCGTCCCCGCGCGGCGCCTGGCGAAACCGGGCCGACGTCTGCTCAAGGAGGGATGTCAGCTCATCGCGGTCGTGAACCACACCCGCGAGGCGGACGCCGAAGTGGGCCCGAGCGATGTTGCTCGTGTAGCACAGGTCGCCTATGGACAGGTCGGGATGATCCTCCACGTGCCGTTGGTACTTCCCGACCAGCATGCTCAGGGCCTGCTCGCTCTTTGCGGACAGGGTGAACACATGGGCGTCGCTGTCGTTCTCCTCGCAGGTGGGGATGGTCCCCGCAGGAGCCTGCTCGATGACGGCTGTGGCGATGGTTCCGGCGAATCCGTAAGAGTTGATCAAAGCGCGCCGGGTGAGCGCTTCCCACGGGCGTTGCTGTGTCGGCACCTCGATCGGATAGCTGTCCCAGGGGATCTGCCGCGAGGGGGTCTGCAGGTGCAGGTGCGGATAGATCACGGCATCACGTACCTGAAGGGCGACCTTAACGACTGCTCCGATGCCAGCCGCCGCCTCCATATGACCGATGTTCGGCTTGAGAGTGCCAACCACGACGGGGGCAACCGCGCTGTGGGACTCCGCGAACACGGTACCGATCGCGGCGATCTCGACCAGATCTCCCAACGGCGTTCCCAGCGCATGAGCTTCGACGTACTGGATGTCGCCGGGTTCAAGCAGCGCGCTGGTGAGGGCCGCGCGCATGAGGGCAGCGCGGGCTGCATCGTCGGGAACGGTGAAGGCGCCGCTGCCGCCGTTCTGCCGCACCGCCGTACCTCGGATGAGGGCGAGGACCGTGTCATCGTCACGCGTGGCGTCCGACAGACGTTTGAGCACGATCATCCCGCAACCCTCGCTGCGGGCGTAGCCGTCCGCGGCGTCGTCGAAGGTCTTCGACCGCCCGTCCGGGGCGAGCAGCTTGGCTTGCGAAAAAAGGATATGGGCCCGGGGGTGGTGGATGAGGTTCACCCCGCCGCACAGGGCGATCCCACACTCCCCACGCCGCAGGCCCTCGACGGCGAGATGCAGCGCCACCAGTGACGACGAGCAGGCCGTGTCAACCGCGATGCTGGGACCGTGCCATCCCAGGAAGCACGACAGTCGGCCGGGTAGTGCGCTGTGTGCGGTGCCCGTGGCGATGGGTGCAGCCAGCTCCTCGTAACCGAGCGAGTCGACCTCCAGCGCGTAGTCTCCGGCGCTGACCCCCACGTACACACCACCATCGCCGTTGCGTAGCGGAGTGGGATCGATGCCGGCGTTCTCCAGCGCTTCCCATGCGGTTTCCAGCACCAGCCGGTGCTGCGGATCGATGTACTGAGCCTCAGCCGGCGAGATATCGAAGAACTCCGGATCGAACTGGTCGATTCCGTCCAGGAAACCGCCGCCGACGGTAGTTATTCTGCCTCTGACGTCGGTGCTATCGGTGCCTGCGTCGGTGGTGGCGAAGAAAGTGCTGTCCCAACGATCGGCGGGAATCGGCCCGATACCAGAGTGTCCGGCCTGAAGAAAATGCGTGAAATCAGCCAGGCTGTCATTACCGCCGGGGAAGCGCAGACCTACGCCAACGATCGCGATCGGCTCGTACTTTTCCAGGAGCAGCTGTCTGATGAGCAGCTCCTGCTGGCTGATGGTCGCTCTCGCCTGCGTGAGTTCCTCATGGCTGGGATGGGATACACCCGACATCGTCGTCCCTCCTGTCGTCCGGGCCCGAGCAGGTCTGTTCGCGCGGTCGTGGGCCGGGTCCGGGTCCGAACGGTTCGCGGTCAGATCCCGTACAGGTCCTTGAGGAGCTCGTCGACAAGAGGCTTGTGGCCCGCCGTTGCAGCCGGCTGCTCGACCGGTTTTTCCCGCCCCCCGGGAACCGCAAAAAGCTCCAGGAGAGCCTCCTGGGTGAGGAGGTCAATCAGGTGTCGCACGGTCGGGCTGCGCAGCAGTGCGGACGTGTCGATCTCGCATCCCAGTGTGGCCTCAAGGCGTTGTTTGACGTCAATGACCCGCAGCGAGGTGAGGCCGAGGTCGAAATAGTTCTGGTCCAGCGGAAGATCGTCCTGTTCGGCCATCAGCAGGGTGACTTTGAACTCCGCTGTCACCATGGCTTCCAGTGCTGCCCGGCGTTCGGATCGCGGCAGCGCCCGCAACGCTGTGACGGCGGGCGTGGGTGCAATCATCGGGGTCCTCGTTTCAGTTCGACGTTCCGCCATCGAGTCGCTATTATGTCACCGCCGGTAATCGGGGTCCTTGCGTTCGATCAGGCGTTGCATGGCTTCGAAGACCTCCCTCGCGCCACCACCACTGTCCTGCACGGCACGCATGCCGGCGGACGAGCGCCTGTGCGCCTGTGCGGTCACGGCTGTGAGGGTCTGCCCGGAACTCTGCGCGGCGAGCTGGATCTCGCAGGCACGCTGCAGCAGCCACAGTCGGAGAAAGGCGTCCGGAATCGTCCGGCCGGTGGTCAGCAGGCCATGGTTCCGCAATATCATGATGTTCTTGTCAGCGAGATTCTTCACCAGGCGCCCGCACTCGTCCGGATATACGGTGACACCCTCGAAGTCGTGGTAGGCGAGCTGGCCGGCCAACTGGGCGGAGTAGAAGTTGTCCGGGCTCAGCCCGTCGCGAAGACAGGCCACCGCGCTGCCGGCGGTGGTGTGGGTGTGCATCACGCAGTGGGCATCCGGGCGGCTTGAGTGTATTGCCGTGTGAATGATGACGCCGGCTGGGTTCACCGGCCAGTCTCCTGGTTCCACGACCTTGCCGTCGAGGTCGATCCTGACCAGGTTGGATGCCGTGACCTCATGGTAGAGGAGCCCGAAAGGGTTGATGAGCAAGTGGTTTTCCGGACCGGGGAGGCGGACCGTCACATGATTGAAAATCATCTCAGTCCACCCAAGGTGGTCGAAGATCCGATAGCAGGCCGCCAGCTGTACCCGTAGTTCCCGCTCGGTGGGGTCGATTCCATGGGGGCGGGTGCCGGCATCGGTTTTGCCGGGCGGTCCGATGCTCATTGTTCCACCTTCCGCTGAAGCATCCTGTCGGGCGACCCGAGCTGACCGGGCGCGCATGACGCTACTGCGGCCAGAACCCGGTCGTTGATTTCTCCTTCCGCTATGGTGATCCGAACTCCTTCGTCGGGGAAGATCCGGACGGTGATGCCGACCGATGCGAGCGTCTGTCCGATCCGGGTGGCGTAGGCCCCGGCATCCAGCCAAACGAAGTTGGCCTGACTGGGCCATACGGTCCAGCCTTGTCGGCGCAGCCCATCGGTGAGCCGTATCCGTTCACGCCGGACCACGGCGCAGTGTCGGCGCAGCCATTCGTGTTCGTTCAGGGCTGCCAGCGCGGCCGCCTGCGCGGGTGCGTTGACCCGATAGGGAAAGGATGTGGACCGCAGCTTCTCAGCCAGCGCCGGGGTTGACACGGAGAAGGCGACGCGCAGGCCGGCCAGGGCGTAGGACTTCGAAAATGTGCGCAACGCGACAACATTGTCGTGGTGGCGAAGAAGATCAAGACCATCCTGAATACGGTCGGGGTCCGCGAAGTCACGGTATGCCTCGTCAAGGACGATTGTGACCGTCGCCGGTACCCGTTCGAGCAGCCACTCGATCTCACCTTTCTCGACGATGGTCCCGGTCGGGTTGTTCGGGTTACTCAAGATGATCATCCGGGTCGCGTCGTTGCAGGAGCCGGCCAGGGCTGCCAGATCGCATCGCCCGTCCGGGCGCAATGGCAGTGCAATCGAGGTGGCGGGCGCGTTGTCCGCGAGCAGCGGGTATGCCTCGAAGGAACGCCAAGGATAAACCACCTCGCCGCCGGCCGCCAGCAGGCGAATCAGGTCCTGCAGAATTCCGATCGACCCGGCACCGACGAATACGTGGTCGGCCGCCACGCCGAGCTGGGAAGCTATTGCGGCGACGAGGGTCTCGGAGAATGGTTCGGGATACCGGTGGGGAGTCTGCCCGGTGCGAAGGAAGGCATCGAGGACGGCGGCCGGGGGTGGGATCGAACTTTCGTTCAGCGCGAGCCTGACCGGCGGTTCAGTCGGCGCGTTCTCGCAGCGGGTCTTGGTTGTCAGCGGCTGCGGCTTTACCGGGTCGGTGCTTGTCGTCATGATTGCCCTACCTTTCTCGGTGGCCACCGTTTTTCAATATCCGTGCTCGTAATCGACGACGTTCACCATGTCTTCGATGTTCACCCAGCGGTGGAACTGCCGGACGAACATCGCTTCGAACCGGGTGCGGCTGTGCGGCGAGCGCCAGGTGTGATGCGGGAGAATCAGGACGTTGGGCCGGCGCCACAATGGGTGGTCGACGGGTAACGGCTCAGGTCTATGGCCGTCGAGCACCGCTCCACCGAGGAGGCCGGCGTCAAGTCGGGAGATCAGCGCTGCGGAGTCGACGACTGCGCCGCGGGAGATGCTGATGAGCCAGCTGTGGGACGGCAGCAGGGCGAGTTCCCGTTTACCGATCATTCCGTCGGTCCGTTTGGTCAATGGGAGGGTGCAGATCAGGAAGTCCGATTCAGCGAGCAGGTCCGGCCAGGATGCGTCGGAAATGACTCGCTCGACTCCGGGAACCGGATCTGGTCGTGGCCGGCGGGTGACCGCGGTAAGGCGGAGCCCGAAGGGATCCAGTAGCCGCGCGGCTTCGACGCCGATCGACCCGAGTCCGAGCATCAACGCCCGCCGGCCGACGAGGTCTACGGGAATGATGCTGGTGTCCCAGACCGCCCTGGCTGACCGGTCGACGAAGTCGAGGAGACCTTTGCTTGCGGTGAGCAGGGCAAGCACGATCCATTCGGCGATGGGGCGGGAGTTCGCGCCCACCGCGTTGGTCAGCAGGATCCCCCTGGCGGCCAGTTCGTCCAGCGGGAGATCCTCTACGCCTGTGTAGTCCGAATGGATCCAGCGCAGGCCGGGGGAGCCGTCCAACAGCGCACGGAACCACTCCAGTCGAGGTTCGCCGGTGCGCCAGGCGATCTCAGGTCTGCTGGTAGCGTCAGTACAGGGTAAAGTCTCGATCCGGATATCCGACGGGAGGTCACCGCGCCGGACCATATGCAGCAGCGAGCTTTGCCCGATGGTTGACGTGGTAATGGATGTCATATGAGACACCTGCCATGATGAATGGCCATGACCGAGAGTAGTTCCTTCCGCTGGCGACTGCCCCCCCGGCGTGGCGACTTCGGGAAACAGAATCAGTATTGGATACCCGCGGTCGTGGAGACAGAATGAATTTGTAGTGGTATCGGGAATACCAGATTGCCGGGTACCAGGAACCGGCGTCGCCTGGTGCGTGGGGTACCGGCGGCCGGCCCACGGCAGTCATATCGGCAGGGCATTCGAAGATAGATCTTCCGCTACCGGCGTTCGGGTTATTTCCGGGTCGCGCTACGTGTCACATGTGGACTCGCGTCGGTCTCGTGGTAGCTCTACGAGATGCGTTCAGTCGCCTGGCTTGCGGTGTATCGACGTGTACGGTGCGAAACGTGTCCGGCTACGGGAATGCCCCGCGCGCTGGGCTGCGAGCCGCGTCAGGGAGCGAGCCAGCCGTGGGTGCAGAGGTGATCGAGGATGGTCTGCACGGCGTCCTGGGAGGATGTCTGCGTGGTGTCGATGACGATCTCGGCATCCGCGGGTTCCTCGTAGGGGTCGGATACGCCGGTGAAGGTCGGGATGATGCCGGCGCGGGCCTTTGCGTACAGGCCCTTGCGGTCGCGGGCCTCGCAGATCTCCAGCGGGGTGGCCACATGGACCAGGACGAACCCACCTCCGCTGTCCTCGACCATCGTCCTGACCTGGTGGCGGACCGCGTCGTAGGGGGCGATCGGCGCGCATACCGCGGTGCCGCCGGCGGCCGTCACAGCCGCGGCGACAAAGCCGATCCGCGCAACGTTGGTGTTGCGGTCCTCGCGGGAGAAGCCGAGCCCCTTGGACAGGTGTAGTCGGACGACGTCGCCGTCGAGCAGCGTCACCCGGCGGTCACCGCGCTCCAACAGTCGGCAGACGAGCAGCCCGGCCACGGTCGACTTGCCCGATCCCGACAGACCGGTGAACATCACGGTGAGCCCCCGCTCGGCCCGCGGTGGCTGTGCGCGGACGAGTTCGGCGGCGACCGCGGGCGGTGTGAGCACCGGCGGCAGCCGTGTTCCGCGCTCAAGGAGCAGTCCCAGGGCGCTTGCCCCCGGTGCGCTCGGCGCCGGTCCGACGATGACCGAACCGAGCCCGTAGGCGACCGCGACCTGTGCCCGGTGGATGACTTCCGCGGCCAGGGCAGGCTCGGTCTCTCGATCGTCGGTCTCCCGGTGGCCGGCGGGCTGGTGATTCGTTATCTGATTGTCACTTACCTGATTGTCGCTTACCGGGTCACCGGTGGTGGTCCCGACCCGGATCGTGGTGTCGGGGCCGAGGTCGACCGCCTCGGTCAGCCGCGGCATCGCCCGGACGGGCACCAGGGCGAGCATGGCCCGAACGTCGATCAGCGTGGCGAGCGCCGCCCGCAGGCACCGCACCCGCAGGTGGTGGCGCGCATCCGCGGGATCCGCCCCACCGACCGGAGCGAGGACCACGACGGTGTTCCCATCGGCGGTGAGGGCTTCGATGCGGTCCAGGTCCGCGGTATGGAGCAGGCCGTCGACCCACAGCGCGGTGGGCGCCGGGTCAGTTGGCGTGCACCACCCGCGTCCGAGCAGCTCCGCCTGCAACGACGCGGGGGTGAACCGCAGCTCGGGGTAGTCGGGGTGATCGGGCAGCTGTAGTCCCTCGACGACGCCCGACAGCGCCGACCCGGCCATCTCGGTCACTCGCAGAGCGGCGATCATCACGCCTTCGGAGTCCCGCAGCGCAACTGTTACTCCAGGGCGCGGCTTCTCGGTGCTCTCGCTGGTCAGCGCATGGGCGTCACCGATGTCGACCGTGTGCCGCGGCATGCGCACCGGGCCGTCGTAGCCATCCTCGGTCACACCCGGGCCGTGGCGGCTCGGGCACCCGCCGGACAGCAGGAGCTCAAGGTCGGCAAGCTGCGCGGCCGTCAGCGTCAGTGACGGCCAGTGCAGCGACGCCTCGGTCAGTTCCGTTGCGCGGGTCTCGTCGACCAGCAGCGCGGTCCTCTCCCGGATGGTGGGCACACCCTGACCGTAGCCGTTGAGGTCCGTCCTGCCACGGCGACGGGCTGGCGACCGGGCTGGCGGCGGGCGCAGGTGGGCATGGCCGTCGAGCCGCTTCGCTGTCCTGGGCGCCGGTCCCTCGGCTACGTTGGGCTGATATCCACCGGCGTTCTGCCGGCGTTGTCATCTATCGGTGTTGTCTACTGGGCTCGACGGGGGGACTGCGCGTGCCTGTCACGGGCTACGAACTCACCCATCTGCAGATGCTCGAGGCGGAGGCGGTCCACATCTTTCGGGAGGTGGTGGCCGAGTTCGAGCGTCCCGCGCTGCTGTTCTCCGGCGGCAAGGACTCGATCGTCATGCTCCGGGTCGCCCAGAAGGCGTTCTGGCCGGCAAAGCTGCCGTTTCCGCTGGTCCACATCGACACCGGCCACAACTTCAGCGAGGTGATGGAGTTCCGGGACGCCCGGGTGGCGCAGCTGGGCGCCCGCCTCGTCGTCGGATCCGTCCAGGATGCGATCGATGCCGGAGCGATCACCGAAGACACCCGGCCGGGCGCGTCCCGCAACCAGCTGCAGACGCCGGTGCTGTTGGACACCATCGAGGCGAACAGGTTCGACGCGGTGTTCGGCGGGGCCCGCCGCGACGAGGAGAAGGCCCGGGCCAAGGAGCGCGTGTACTCCTTCCGGGACGAGTTCGGCCAGTGGGACCCGAAGAACCAGCGTCCCGAGCTGTGGTCGCTCTACAACGGCCGACACCGCCCGGGCGAGCACATCCGGGTCTTCCCGCTGTCGAACTGGACGGAGCTCGACATCTGGCGCTACATCGCGCAGGAGAGCCTGGAGATTCCGTCGATCTACTACGCGCATACCCGTGAGGTGGTCGAACGGGACGGGATGCTGCTGGCGGTGACTGCCCTGATGCCGCCACTGGAAGGGGAGCGGGCCGTTGCGCGTCAGGTGCGTTACCGCACGGTGGGGGACATGTCCTGCACCGGTGCGATCGCGTCGACCGCGGCGACGATCGACGAGGTGATCGCGGAGGTGGCGGTCAGCAGGATCACCGAACGCGGCGCGACCCGCGCCGACGACCGGGTCAGCGAGGCTGCCATGGAGGACCGCAAACGGGAGGGCTACTTCTGATGGAGGGGCTGTTCTGATGGGGGAGCTGCTGCGGGTCGCCACCGCCGGTTCTGTCGACGACGGCAAGTCCACACTGATCGGACGGCTGCTTTTCGACACCAAGTCGCTGTTCACCGACCAGCTGGCAGCGGTGGAGCGCACCAGCCGCGAGCGGGGCGATGCCTACGTCGACCTGGCGCTGCTCACCGACGGGCTGCGAGCCGAGCGGGAACAGGGCATCACGATCGACGTCGCATACCGGTACTTCGCCACGCCGAAGCGGTCGTTCATCCTCGCCGACACCCCTGGGCACGTTCAGTACACCCGCAACATGGTCACCGGGGCGTCCACCGCCGATCTGGCACTGTTGCTGGTGGATGCGCGTAAGGGCGTGCTGCAACAGACCCGGCGGCACGCCTTTCTGGCCTCACTGCTGCGCGTCCCACACCTGGTACTGTGCGTGAACAAGATGGACCTCGTCGGGTTCGACGAGGATGTGTTCGAAAAGATCAAAAGTGAGTTTCGGGGGTTCGCCGCCAAGCTCGAGATCGTCGACGTCGCGACGATCCCGGTGTCGGCGCTCGGTGGGGACAACATCGTGTCCCGCTCGCCGAGCACACCCTGGTACGAGGGCACCTCGTTGCTGCACCACCTGGAGGAGCTGCACATCGCCTCCGACCGCAACCTCATCGACGTGCGCTTCCCGGTGCAGTGGGTGGTCCGGCCGCGATCGGACGACCTGCACGACTACCGCGGTTATGCCGGCCAGGTCGCCGGTGGCATTCTCAAGCCCGGGGATGACGTGATCGTCCTGCCGTCCGGTCTGTCCTCGCGGATAGCGGCCATCGACACCTTTGACGGACCGGTCGCCGAAGCCTTCCCGCCGATGTCGGTGACAGTCCGCCTTGAAGATGATCTTGATGTCTCCCGCGGGGACATGCTCGCCCGACCGGCGAACCAGCCAACGGTCGGCCAGGACATCGACATGATGGTGTGCTGGATGGCGGATGCGCCGCTGCGGGCCAGGTCCAGGCTCGGGATCAAGCACACGACCCGGTCTGTGCGCAGCGTGCTGAAGAACATCGCCTACCGGGTCGACGTCGACACGCTGCACCGCGACGAGAGCGTGTCGGAGCTGCGGCTCAACGACATCGGCCGGGTGACGGTGCGGACCACGACACCGCTGTGCTTCGATCCGTACCGGCGGAACCGGACGACCGGGAGCGTCATTCTCGTCGACGAGGTGACCGGGTCCACGGTCGCCGCCGGCATGATTCTCTAGCGTCTGTCCCGGCCGGGGCCGGAGGCCGGAGCTTCGGCGACGCCGATGATTCAGCGACGCAGATAGCGCAGGAACAGGCTGCCGTCGTCCTCGAGAACGTGACCGAGCGTCATCGTGACGGGCTTCGGCCAGCGGTGGCCGCCGACGATCCGGGCGTGGTCGGGGCCGGCGAGCAACGGGGCAAGTGTCAGGCACAGCTCATCGAGAAGGTCTGCTCCTGCGAGGGACGCGTGTAGCGATGGTCCGCCTTCGCACAGCACGCGTCCCAGTCCCCGCCCGGCGAGCACATGTAGTGCCGTCGCGAGATCCACTGTCTCGTCGCCGCAGACCAGCATGTCGGCGACGGCCGCAAGGTCGCGGTACCGGTCAGCCGGCGCGGCCCGGCAGGTGAGCACGAGCGGACGCACGTCCGCGCTGAACAGCCGGGCGGACGGGTCGAGCCGCAGGCTGCCGGAGACAACCGCCACCGGCGGGATCGGGGCCTGCCCGGCCGCGAGTCGTCGGTCGCGGCGTTCCGGCGGAACAACGACCGGCCCGTAGTCCTCGGCGACCGCGGTGCCGGCACCGACGAGGACGACGTCGGCAAGCCAGCGCAGCATGCGAAAGACCCGGCGGTCGGCACTGCCGCCGAGGCCGCCGGAACGACCGTCCACCTCGGCGGCGCCGTCGAGGGACGAGACGAAGTTCGATCGCACATGCACCCCGCCGACGGCGACCGGTGGCAGGCCGTAGAAGGCATCCAGGTCGACGTCATCAGGGGACGGGAAATGGCGCACTCGCCGGACTCTATTCGGCGCAGACTCTATTCGACATTCGACCCGCTGCCGGCTGATCGCTCGTAGCGTGGGCTGTCGCATATCACGGTGGCCAGCGTGAAACGGTGTGAGTTACCTCGCGTGGTACTTCTCGGGGCGTCATCGACCGATGGTGTATCCGTAGGGTGAAAACATGCCGGAGCGCCTGGTTGACCGCCATCCCGAGGTACGTCCGGACGATCTGGTCGCGGCCCTTGTTCCGCCGCCACGGTTCAATGACGTCCGCTTCGTGACCTACCGGCCGGATCCCGGCGAGCCGAGCCAGGTCGGTGCCGTTGCGGCGCTGGGCCGGTTCGCCGACCGGGTCGCCTCGGGTGGGACCCGGGCCCGGGGTTCGGCCGGCGCCGGCGGCCGTGGCCTGCTCCGGTTCGGACGTCGTGATCTGAGCCGCCGGGACGGGGGCCGCCGGGACGGGGGCCGCCGAGATGGAGGCCGCCGGGATGACGCCGGTGGCGGGTCGGACGCGGGGGGTACGCGTCCGGGGGTCTATCTCGACGGCGGGTTCGGGGTCGGCAAGACCCACCTGCTCGCGTCGCTGTGGCACGCGGTGCCGGGCCCCAAGGCCTACGGGACGTTCGTGGAGATCACTTCGCTGGTCGGCGCGCTGGGGTTCGCCCGGACCGTGGACGCCCTGTCCGGCCTACGGCTGCTGGCGATCGACGAGTTCGAGCTGGACGACCCCGGGGACACGGTGCTCGTCTCCACGTTGCTGACCAGGCTCGCCGAGGCGGGCGTGCACCTGGCCGCGACCAGCAACACCCAGCCGGAGGACCTCGGTGCCGGCCGCTTCGGCGCGGATGACTTCCTGCGCGAGATCCAGGGGCTGTCGTCGCGGTTCGACATCCTGCGGATCTCCGGCGAGGACTTTCGCCACCGCGGCCTGCCCAAGCCGCCCGCGCCCCGCAGCGACGACGAGGTGCGTCGGCGTGCCGCGGTGACCCCCGGTGCCAGCGAGGACGGCTTCGCCGAACTGTGCGCCCACCTCGGCCAGTTGCACCCGTCCCGCTACGGCGCGCTCGTCGACGATATCGCCCTGTTCTGCCTGCATGGCGTCACCGCGGTGTCCGACCAGGCGATGGCGCTGCGGCTCGTCGTCCTCGCCGATCGTCTCTACGACCGGTCGATCCCGGTCGTGGCGTCCGGCCAGCCCTTCAGCGAGCTGTTCTCGGCGGAGATGCTGGCTGGGCCGCATCGCAAGAAGTTCCAGCGCGCGATTTCGCGGTTGTCGGCGTTGGCCCGCGACGGCGGGTCCGACGACCTGGCCGTCTGGGAAGGCAGCGCCAAGGCGTCATAGCCCGTTTGGGGCCGCCGGCCGCGCGAGGAGATCCATGATCGCGCGGCCTTTGGCCGGGTAGCCCGTTTGGGGCCGCCGGCCGCGCGAGGAGATCCATGATCGCGCGGCCTTTGGCCGGGTAGCCCGTTTGCCGGTGCCGGTGCCGCTGGATGATCCGGCGGCTGACCGGACCGCGAGATGTGCAGCGCTGGCCCGGACGGGATACTGACGGGGTGCGGTGCCGGTGACCCCGAGGTGTCGTGGGTGGCTGGTATCGGACGTTCGCCGTGTCGAGTTCGGCCTGAAAGGACGGTTGTACGTATGACGACCTATGTTGTGCTGCTGGTCGTCGTGCTACTGATAGCCGTGGGCATTCTCGGCCTGCTGTATGCCGTGCTGTCCCGAACCGAACGCCGCGACCGTCGGCGTTGACCCGGTCGGCTCACCGCAGGCCGGCTCACCGCAGGCCGGCTCACAGCAGGCCGGCTCACAGCAGGCGGGCGATCACCACTGATTCCCCGTCGAGCTCGATACGGCCCGGCATGTAGGTGAACCCGCTGGTGGACGCGGCCGGCACGTCAAACGGCACGCCCTCGACCGGTACCGGTTGGCGCCGTGGTGCGAGGTTGCACACGACCGCGACCTGGCCGCGGCGCAGTACGAACCAGCGGGCGTCCTCGTCGAAGCTGGCGCGTACGCAGGACAGGTCCGGGTTGGTGAGGTCGGGCAGGGTTCGGCGCAGGGTGGTCAGGCGTCGGTACCACTTCAGCAGACCGGCGTGGCGCGCCGTCCGCAGTTCCGCCCAGTCCAGTTTGGAGCGAACGAATGTCGCCTCGTCCTGTGGGTCGGGGATCTCGTCGGGCCCCCAGCCGTGCGCGGCGAACTCGCCCCGGCGACCCTTGCGGACGGCGTCGGCCAGCCCCGGCGCGGTGTGGTCACTGAAGAACTGCCACGGTGTGCTCGCCCCCCATTCCTCACCCATGAACAACATCGGCGTGAACGGTGAGGTCAACAGGAGCGCGGCGCCTACCCGCAGCAGCCCTGCGCTGAGCGTCTGCCCGGCACGGTCACCGATTGCCCGGTTGCCGACCTGGTCGTGGTCCTGCAGGAACGTCACGAACCGATGCGCCGGGATGTGGTTGGGCACCGGTCGGCCGTGGGAGCGCCCGCGGAACGCCGAGTACGTCCCGTCGTGGACGAACGCGCGTTCCATCGCCTTGGCCAGGGTCGCGAGACTGCCGAAGTCGCTGTAGTAGCCCTGGCGCTCACCCGACAGTGCCGCCCACATGGCATGGTGCACGTCGTCGCACCACTGCGCGTCCAAGCCGAGCCCACCGGCATCGCGGGTGGTCACCAGCCGCGGGTCGTTGAGGTCGGATTCGGCGATCACGAACAGCGGCCGCCGCTGCTGGGCGGCGAGCCGGTGCACCGCGATGGTGATCTCCTCAAGGAGGTGGACGGCCCGGCCGTCGGCAAAGGCATGCACAGCGTCCAGCCGCAGGCCGTCGCAGTGGTAGTGGCGTAGCCAGCCCAGTGCGTTGTCGACGATGAACGCCCGGATCTCGTCGGAGCCGGCGGCATCAAGGTTGACAGCCGGTCCCCAGGGGGTGATGCGGGAGTCGGTGAAATAGGGGCCGAACCGGGCGAGGTAGTTCCCGTCGGGCCCGAGATGGTTGTAGACAACGTCCATGATCACACCGATGCCCCGGCTGTGGGCGGCGTCGACGAACCGCTTGAGCCCGTCCGAACCGCCGTAGGGCTCGTGGACGGCGAACAGACCCACGCCGTCGTAGCCCCAGCCGTGGCGGCCCGCGAAGGCGTTGACGGGCAGCAGCTCGACGGCATCGACGCCGAGCGCCACCAGGTGGTCGAGCCGTTCGATGGCGGCGTCGAAGGTGCCGGCCGGGGTGAACGTGCCGATGTGCAGCTCGTAGAGGACGCTCCCGGCCAGCGTCAGCCCTCGCCAGGCACTGTCCGTCCAGCTGAACAGGGCGTGGTCGACGAGCCGGGAGCGACCGTGGACGCCCTGGGGCTGATCGGCGGAGCGCGGGTCCGGCAGTTCGTCGACCTCGCCGTCGATCAGGTAGGCGTACTCGGTGCCGTGGCCCGCAACGGGCACGTTCACCCACCACCAACCGCCGTCGTCGGTCAGCATCTCGTGGACGGTTTCGTCGCCACCAGTATCGGTGATCACACCTACCGTCTTCGCCTCTGGCACCCAGACGCGGAAAGTGCTCATCGGTACTGTCTACCCGTTGTGGAATGCGTGAGCATCTGTGATCCCGATTTCACGGCGCTGTTACCGGTGCGGCGTCGGACACGCCACCCGCGGTTGTCCCGGGGAGGGGGTTCGTCGCTTGTAGGAATGCGTGCAGCCTGCTCTGCCTCTGCCCATGTTTCAGGGCATCACAGCTGGGTCCGTCCCGCACAGCGTTTCGGCTGATTTTCGGCTGAGTCACGACCCGGCCGCGGCACGACGTGAAGCTGGTCGGCACGACGCGATGGCTGGTCAGGGGGTGCGCACCAGGAGGCTGACGGGGAAGTCGCGCAGCAGCCGCAGGACGTAGGCGACGCCGCCGTCGTGCCGGCGGCCGGTGAACAGGTCCGTCCAGCGGCCGTCGGGCAGCGGGAGGGTGGTGTCCCGCCAGCCGCCACCGCGGCGCAGTCCCAGCACCAGCCGGGGCGCCACCGCGACCACCGATCCGGAGCGGACGAACGCGAGCACATGCTCGGCAGCCGAACCCGACGCCCACAACGGCCGGTAGGTCGCCTCCGTGCCGAACCACTGCGGTTGTTCCCGTCGCAGCCGTAACGCGCGGGCGACGACCAGCAGTTTCGCCGCGCCGGTGTCGTCGAGCGCGGGTGGTTTGCGGGCTCCGGCATCAGGCCCCAGTTCGGTCAGGAGCTTCGCCCGCTCGCCGAAGTTGACCGGCCGCCGGTTGTCCGGGTCGACCAGGGAGGCGTCCCACAGTTCCTGGCCCTGGTAGATGTCGGGCACACCGGGGCAGACCAGCTGGAGAAGCTTCTGGGCGACGGAGTTCTGGCGGCCGAGCTCCACCAGGGTGGCGACGTAGGTCTCCAGGGTGGCCACGTAGTCCCGGTCGTCCAGGACAGCGTCGACGTAGTTCACCAGCGCGGACTCGTAGCCGAGGTTCGGGTCGGTCCAGCAGGTGTGCACCTTGGCCTCGCGGACGGCCTTGAGCAGGTAGTCCCGGACCCGCTGCGCCGGCAGCGGCCACGCGCCGACGAGCGTCTGCGCCAGCAGGTAGCCGGCTTGCCGGTCCGGCCAGCCCCGTTCGGTGTCGGTATGGCGCTCACCCAGAGCGATCAGGCGTTGCGCCACCTCGCCCCAGCCGTGCGGGTCCTCGGTCAGTACTACGAGCCTGGCACGCACATCCTCCGACCGCTTGGTGTCGTGCGTGGACAGGGTCGTCATCGTCAGCGGCCAGGTCCGTTGGATGGTCGCGTTGGCCTCATGGAACTCGTGCACCGCGCTGTGCGGATGCCCGGCGGGAAAGGCGGGGAAGTCGCCGGGGGCGCCGCCGACCTCGTTGAGGGCGACCATCCGGCCGTACCGGTAGAAGGCGGTGTCCTCGATGCCCTTGGCCATGACGGGCCCGGTCGTCTGCTGGAAGCGCACCACGAACTCGGGCGGACCGGCCAGCGCCAGGTTCTCGATGAGATCGATCTCGCCCGACCGTCGCGGCAGGGATTCCCGGGCCCGCTCACACGCTCCGACCACGTGAGCGCGGGCGTCCAGGGTTGCGGCCCCGCCCGGCCAGATGTAGGCGCGGTAGACCGCGAAGGCGGCCAGCACCTCGGCGAGCGCCTCGCGAAGACCGACGCGGGTCAGGTCCGCGCGACGCTGCCGCGCCTGCGTCAGTGCGAGTGCGACGAGCCGGTCCAGCTCGGGCCGTAGGACGTCCGCGACCGCGGCCAGTTTTGCCTCGCGGGCGAGCGCTGCGAAGTCGGGGGAGGCGCCGGTTATCTCGGCGTACAGCTTGGTGAAGGGCCTGGCCGCCGCTGGATCGACGAACAGCCGGGTGACCCGGTTCAGCGTGTCGTAGCCGGTGGTACCCGCGCACGCCCAGGTGTCGGGTAGTGCCTCACCCGGCTCGAGGATCTTCTCCACGACCGTCCACACGCCGTCGGTGGCCTCGGACAGTCTGCGCAGGTACTCCTCGGGATCGGCCAGACCGTCGGGATGATCGATCCGCAGGCCGTCGACG
>NZ_CAUVXP010000010.1:0-64643 GCF_963555955.1 Protofrankia sp. Cas3 | reverse complement strand
CAGGCGGGCCGCTGCCAGGCAGAACTCCTGCTCGTCCTCGTCGGCTCCGGTGACGGCGGCCCATTCGGTGTGCAGCGCCGTCCCGGTGACACCCTGTTCAGCCAGCCGGGTCAGGACGGCGCCGACCACGGCCGCCAGTTCGCGCTCGACCTGGGCTCGTGGAGTTCGCGCGTGGCCATGGCCAAGGTAGCGGATCGGTTGATCGGAAGAGACCTCATGGTCATCCCGCCACAGCAGACGGGTCGAAGAACCCTCCGGGACGATGATGAGATCAGGCCAACGGAAACCGTCGCCTGCCGATCGCAGGCTGTGCCGGAGCAGGCCGTCGTGGGTCGCAGCATCGGGGAACGGACCGTCGAGCGCTCTGTTGGGTCGGGCGTCGGCCGCAAGGGACCACCAGTTGAAGGCGATCCACTCGGCGAGTGGGTACAGCGGGCAGTAGATCGAACGACGAGCGCTACCCGACCCGAGGTCCTCCACCAGGGAGACGGGCCGTGTGCCGACAAGGATCTCCAACCGTGCCCAGGTGGCCCGAAGTTCGGGAGAACGCACGCCGGGCGCGGGCTCCCACTCCCACTGGAAGCGCAGTTCAGGTGCTTCCGCCATCACACCCCCGAAGGCCATTGCGACGGTTGCAGAGGGTAACCCTTGTACTGACCCTAGCCCTGATTGACCAGACGGCCCTCGTAGCAGACCCCTTCGCGGCGATGCCAGACATAACGCGGGAAGTCTCCTTCCCACGGTGGACCAACGGTTCCGGCGAGGATCGCACTGCGAAGCCAACCGGTCAGCTCGGCCGGATCAGCCAACGCAGGATCACACTTGGTCGCATCGGCGCGCAACCGCGGCTGCCGTCCGGCGAAGGAAGGCGCCGTCTTGTGTTCCGCACTGCCGACATATGAGACACGCTCCGCGATGCGGGACAGCACAACGCCCTCCGGGGGCGGACTGATCCGGCGGCGGAGGGGACGCTGGCGTCGTGGAGCGCGCACGTCCCAAGTATGACCCATACGTGATCGAAAAAAACAGCCGCGGCTGTCGACTCCCAGGAGGTATCGGTGGCAGGTTCGCAGGATGCGCCGGCGACACACGAGGCTCCGCCGACGTATGAGCGGGCCCGGGCGGAGCTGGAGGATGTCGTCCGCCGGCTGGAGGCCGGCGGCATCACCCTGGAGGAGTCGCTGTCACTGTGGGAACGCGGTGAGGCGCTCGCACGAGCGTGCCAGTCCTTCCTGGACGGTGCCCGCGCCCGCCTCGACGCCGCCCAGTCCGAGGCCGCCCAGTCCGAGGCGGCCCAGCCCGACGCGGGATAGGCCCCCGGGTCAGCCCACATCCCACAGGCGCACGGTTCTGTCGTCGCCGGCGCTGGCCAGGGTGCGACCGTCCGGGGCGAACACCACCGCCTTCACCCAGCCGGTGTGGCCGGTCAGCGGCGGACCGAGCGGACGGGGGGCGGACCGTGCGGTGATGTCCCACAACCGCACCGTCGCGTCCTCGCCGGCGCTGGCCAGGGTGCAACCATCCGCAGCGAACGCCACCGCCCCCACCCGGCCGGTGTGGCCGGTCAGCGGCGGACCGAGCACGCGGGGGCTACGGGCGGCGTGGCCGATCAAGGGGGCGAGCAGGCGGGGACGAGGAGCGGTGATGTCCCACAGCCGCACCGTCCTGTCGACGCCGGCGGTGGCCACGGTGCGCCCGTCCGGGGCGAACTCCACCGACCACACGTCACCGGTGTGGCCGGTCAGCGGCTCACCGAGCGGGCGGGGACGGCGTTCGCTCACGTCCCACAGGCGCACCGGGCCGGTACCGCTGAGGTCAGCACCGGCGCTGGCAAGGATGCGGTTGTCCGGCGAGAACATCACTGACCGCACCGGACCGATGGAGCCGGCCAGGGGCGGGCCAAACGGACGGGGAGCGGACCGGTCGGCGACATCCCACAACCGCACCGTCCCGTCCCTGCCCGTGCTGGCCAGAATCCGGCCGTCGGGCAGGAACACCACCGACCACACCCGGTCGGTGTGGCCGGTCAACGGCTCACCGAGCGGACGGGGGCGGCGGGCGGTGACGTCCCACAGCCGCACCGTCCGATCGGCGCTCGCGCTGGCCAGAATCGTGCCGTCCGGGGAGAACACCACCGCCTCCACCCGGTCGGTGTGGCCGCTCAGGGGTGGGCCGAACGGACGGGGAGCGGACCGGTCGGCGACATCCCACAACCGCACCATCCGGTCCGCGCCGGCGCTGGCCAGGATGCGACCGTCCGGGGAGAACGCCACCGAGATCACCCAGCCCGTGTGGCCGGTCAGCCGCTGACCGAGGCTGCGGGGGTCGGGAACGGGCGCCGGTTTGCGGGCCGCCGGCTTCTGGACGGTCGGCTTCTGGGCGGACGGCTTCTGGGCGGGCGCAGGCTCGGGCATCTTCACCGTCGGGGCCGCCGGGGCAGAAGCCGCGGCAGCCTTCTTGGCGGGGGCTGGCTTTGTGGCAGCGGCCGGTGTGGCCGGTGTGGCCGGTGTGGCCGGTGCGGCCGACCCGCAGTCCCACAGCCGCACGGTCCTGTCGTCGCCGGCGCTGGCCAGCGTGGCGCCGTCCGGGGCGAACGCCACCGACCACACGGTGCCGGTATGGCCGGAAAACGGCTTACCGAGCGGACGGGGGGCGGCGGGATCAGCCACATCCCACAACCGCACCGTCGTGTCGATGCTGGCGGTGGCCAGCCTTCGACCGTCCGGGGCGAACGCCACCGACCGCACCTGGTTGGTGTGACCGGTCAGGGGATCGCCGAGTGGACGGGGAACAGCCCGGCCGGTCAGCTTCCACAGGCGCACTGTCTTGTCGCTACCCGCACTGACCAGAATCCCGCCGTCCGGGGAGAACGCCACCGACAGCACCCGGTTGGTGTGACCGGTCAGGGGATCGCCGAACGGACGCGGGGCGGCGGTGTCGGCCACATCCCACAACCGCACGGTCTTGTCGTTGCCGGCGCTGGCCAGTGTGCGGCCATCCGGGGAGAACGCCACCGAGAACACCGAGTCGGTGTGACCGGTCAGCGGCCGACCCAGCGGGCGGAGCGCGGTCGGGTCGGTCACATCCCACAACCGCACGGTCTTGTCGTTGACGGCGCCGGCGCTGGCCAATGTGCGGCCATCCGGAGAGAACGCCACCGCAAGGACCGGGTCGGTGTGGCCGGTCAGAGGAGCGCCGAGCGGACGGGGGCTGGACGGATCGGCCACATCCCACAACCGCACCCTGCGGTCGGCACTGCCGCTGGCCAGGATCTCCCCGTCCGGGGAGAACGCCACCGACCGCACCTGGTTGAGATAGCCGGTCAGGGGATCGCCCAGCGGGCGGGGATCGCAGGGGTCGGCCACATCCCACAACCGCACCGTCTTGTCGCCGCCGGCGCTGGCCAGTGTGCGGCCGTGCGGGGCGAACGCCACCGAGAACACGGGGCTGGTGTGGCCGGTCAGCGGTCGGCTGAGCGGCCGGGGGCCGGATGCCGGTGCGGGGGCCTTCGCCGCCGGTGCGGGGGCCACCGTCGGCGCTACCGCCAGGGCCGCCGGTGCGGGGGGCTTGGCGGGCGGTGACACCCGGGCGGGCAACCCGCAGTCCCACAGCCGAACGGTGAAGTCCGCGCCGGAGGTGGCGAGGGTGCGGCCGTCCGGAGCGAACACGACCGCGTTCACGATGCTGGTGTGGCCGGTCAGCGGCTCGCCGAGAGGGCGGGGGGCGGCGGGATCAGCCACGTCCCACAACCACAGCGCCTTGTCATCACCGGCGCTGGCCAGGGTGGCGCCGTCCGGGGAGAACACCACCGACCGTACCCGCCCGGTGTGACCGGTCAGTGGCTCACCGATCGACCTGGGGACGGACGGATCGGTGATGTCCCACAGCCGCACCATCTTGTCGCCGCCCGCGGTCGCAAGGATCCCGCTGTCCGGCGAGAAGGCCACCGACCACACCTTGGCGGTGTCACCGGCCAACGGCTCACCAAGTGGACGCGGGATGGACCGGTCCCGCACATCCCACAACCGCACCACCACCGAGCCGTCGCCGGTGGAAGCCAGCATGCGACCGTCCGGAGAGAACGCCACCGCGTCCACCCTGTCGGTGGGAACGGACAGCGGTTCTCCGACCGGACGGGGAGCGGACGGGTCGGCCACATCCCACAACCGCACGGTCCTGCCGTTGCCGGCACTGGCCAGCGTGGCGCCATCCGGAGAGAACGCCACCGCACGCACCCGACCAGCGGGACTGATCAACGGTTCACCGAGTAGACGGGGAGCGGACGGGTCGGCCACATCCCACAACCGCACCGTTTTGTCGTCACCGGCACTGGCCAGGATGCGGCCGGCCGGGGCGAACGCCACCGCCCGCACCGGGCCGGCATGGCCGGGCAGCGGCCCACCCAGCCGGCGGGACGCGGACGGGTCGGCCACATCCCACAACCGCACCGTCGTGTCGTTGCCGGCGCTGGCCAGGATCTGCCCGTCCGGGGAGAACGCCACCGAGAACACCGAGCTGAGGTGACCGGTCAGCGCAGGGCCGAGTGTGCGCAGGCCGGGAGCCGGCGCCCGCCGGACAGGCTGCGGAGTCCGATCGGCGGGCGCCGGCTGCGGCGCCGGCTGCGGCGCCGGCTGCGGCACGCGAGCGATGGGCGGCGGTGGGTAGTCGGCGGCCTCGCGGATGTCGTCGTCGAGGCGCAGGCCGACGCCGGAACGGGCAGTCCACCGCGGGCCGTAGACGAGGCAGGCAGCGCGGGCAAGATCGAGGGCGAATGCGCGGGCCGACGGCTGGCGTGCGGCCGGTTTCTTGGCCAGCGCCCGCATGACCACCTCCGCGACCTGGGCGGGCACCCCGGCGGGCGGTGCGGGGATGGTGTCGAGATGGTGCCGCAACTGTGCGAGCAGCGGCAGTGTGGGGTCGAACAGCGGCGCCCCGGCGAGCAGTTCGTACAGGAGCACACCGAGCGCGTACAGGTCGGTGGCCGGCCCCAATCGGCCTTCGAGGATCTGCTCAGGCGCCATGTACTGGGCCGTCCCGATGATCCGGCTCGCGGTGGCCGCCGACCCGTCGAGGAGTTTCGCGATCCCGAAGTCGGTCACCTTCACCAGGCCGGTGGCGTCGAACAGAATGTTGTCCGGTTTGATGTCGCGGTGCAGCACGCCCTGGGAATGTGCACAGGTCAGCGCCTGCGCGACGGCCAGGCCGACCGCGCAGGCGCCTTCGGCCGGTAGGCCTGCCCGCCGACTGGTCAGAGTCCCCCCTGCCAGCAGCTCCATCACGATGAGGCACAGGCCGTCGTCCTCGACGTAGTCGTGGACCCGGACCACATGCGGATGATCAAAACTGGCGAGCAGCCGCGCCTCCGCGGCGAAACCGGCAGGGGCGTCCTCCTTCGCCGAGGACAACACTTTGATCGCGACATCGCGTTCCAGGTGGCGGTGCCGGCCCGCCAGGACATGCGCGAACCCGCCGGCACCCAGCCCGGCGCCCAGCTCGTAATGGGGTAATGCGGCGGCTATCCGCTCCCGGTCAACAACAAACATGCGCAGGTGGCAGCCGGATAACGGCAATCCCGATCCCCACCAGTACAAACCCGCCCATCATCCCCCCTGCGCACTGTGGTGATTCTAACCATCACCAGCCGGAGTCAGGCTCACACCGACATGGTGGGTGCGGCAGCGCCCGGTGGGACGGGGGTCTGCGGGACGCCGGCCCGCCAGTCCTCGGGAAGTTCGGCGGGGAAGATCCGGCCGCTGCGGGTGAGGATCACGCTGGGGGCGAGTTCGACCTCGTCACCGGGGTGGAATCGCCGGTCGACCTGGGGAGGCAGCTGTTCCCAGGGCCCCAGCCGCCCCCGCTTGTCGACGGTCCGCATCCGGGAACCGTAGCTGCTGACGTCGCGGAGCAGGACCAGTCCCTGCTGGAGCGAGACGACCACGTGCTCGCGGCTGACCGTGGCCGCGGCCTCCGGGTCCAGCAGGCTGATCAGCGCGATTCCGGGGTCGGGGTAACGTCCCACCGGCGTCACGGAGTCCTCGTCCAGGGTGTAACGGGCCACGCAGGTGCCGTTGATGACGACCTTGAGTTGGGCGGTGGCGGGCCGCGGGCCATCGTCGCGCAGGGGTACCCGGTGCTGCTGGCAGGTGGGTACGCCGCGGTGCATGCGGGGTAGGAGCACCCGGTCACCGCTGTGAATGTCATAGAGCGAACAGCGCCGTTCCGGGCAGCGCCAGGCCCGGGTGAGCACCTCGATCAGCGGGGTCCGGTCGGGGCCGAGCAGACCCTGCTTCTTGAGTGCGGCGAGTTCCTCCCGGCGGGAGATCTGGGCCGGTGTTCGGACGCCCATATCCAGCGGGACGAGTGTGACGGTGCCGCCAGGCCCGGGTGTGGGCTTGAGGAACTGCGAGGTGTTCCCCTGGATCCAGGTGTGCTCGGTGCGGTAGGCGTCGTAACGGTCACCGGTGATGACCGGGACGCGGGTCATGCCGGCGATCTCAAGAACCCGGTCGTCCGCGTCGGGGACCTCCTCGACCAGACCGTCGGCAACCCAGCGACGGAGCCGGCCGACATCCGTCTGATCGGTGAACTCCCTGCTGCCGCCCAGCAGGCTGGCATCGGCGATCAGATAAACGCGGACGTCCGGGTCCCCGGTGAGCCTCACCAGGGCCGCCACCACGAGGTCGAGCCGAGGCAGGGACCGCAGGCCCGGCCCCCCGATCGACCGCTCACGCACGATGTTGGAGAGATCGACCAGGTAGTCGGCGCGGTCCGCCGAGGTCACCAGGTTGTGTTCCATCAAGCCCCCGTACGGCTGGCGTGTCTGGTGAGCACCAGCCTACGAAACGCGTTCAGGAGGCGAGGGCCGGGGTGTTGCGCCAGGTGGTGACCGCATCGGTGAGGTCGCGGATGGGCGGGTCGGAGGCGAACGGGCGGGCGTCGGTGAGGATGAGGTCGAGCCGTCTGCCGACGTGCGCGGTCTGGAACGGGGTGGCGAGGTCCAGCCCTTCGAGGGCGAGCGCCGAGACACGTGCCGGGTCCGGGTTCTTGCTGCGGATCACGGCCATGGCCTCGTCGAGGCGGACGTAGGAGCGCTGATGCACGTTTTCCGTGCCTGCGGCCGACGTGACGATGGCGTTGAACTCCCGGACGTCGTCGGGCCGTCCCAGGTAAGCGAAGGCTGTCGCGGCGGCCGACCCGAAACTGACCGGGTGGTAGGAGTCCAGGTCATGGACGATGGTGGCGTGTATCGGGCCGCGCTGTTGCGGGGTCAGGGATGCGACGATCGCCCCGGCTTCGTCAATCGCGGCCACAGCACCGTCCGCATCGCCGACCTCAGCTCTCGCCCAGGCCACACCGTCCGTGAGGAGGATCGCCCGCTGCGGCCCGGACGGGGCATAGCGCAATCCGTCCAGCGCGTACTCCTCGGCGCCACGGGGGTTGCCCGCGTAGTCCTCGACGATCCCCTGCATGTACCGCGTCCACGCCATGAGCTGCGGGTCCTCCAGCAGCTCACCGCGGCGGAAGGCTTCGGCGAGGGAGAGCCGCGCGGCATCCGTCTGGCCGGCGTTGTTGTGCACCCAGCCGCGCAGGCCGGCGCCGATCCCGGCCTGGCGCCACAGCCGGGCCTGGTCGGCGGGGCGCAGGCTGAGCTGCCCGAGCGCGTCGGTGACCTGCTGCATCTCGGCGATCCGCCCGAGCAGCACGGTCGGCGGGGTCGTCGGGTAGTCCGCGACGATAGCTTTCCAGCTGGACGTCGACGAGGGCCAGCCCACCCGAGCCGGAGGCGGTCCTGTCCAGGGCGAGCAGCCTGTCCAGCGGGGTGAGCGCGGATGCGACCGCCACCCCGGCGACCGTCAGGCCGGCCGTTGCGGCAAGTGCTTCGAGGAGATCCCGGCGGTTCGTGGCAGCCTCCCCGATCAGCCGCTGCACAGACATGACAGGCACGCCATGGTCTGTGAGCGCGATGGTCTCTTGCGTCGTTGTTTCGCGCGTGGCCTTCTCATCGTGCACGCCCTGGCACGCCCTGGCACGCCCTGGCACGCCCTGTCACGCGCCTTTGTCAGGCGGTGTGCGGACGCAGGGAGGAGGCCAGGGTCCCCAGGTCGGCGGCGGACGCACCGCCCTCGCCGCCACCGTCGGAGACGATCAGTACGACATCGCCGACCTGGCGGGTGAACGCGAGGTGGCCGGCATCGTCCCGCCTTTCCTGCCAGGACTCCCCCGCCAACCGTGCGGTCCCCGTCACCGGCCGGTCGCCCAGGACCCGCGCTACCGCGTCGGCCGCATTGCCCTGGTTGAGCTGGGCGTACGTACGGTTGCCCGGACGGTCGACCACGTAGCCGATGCGCAGCTCGACCACGTTCGCGCGGGACGCACCGGGGGGCGGCTGCGTCCGGATCGACGTGGCCTTCCAGTAGCTGGGCAGACCCGCCGGTTCGGCGACGTCAAACGGCGCCGAACGCGCGAACGCGGCCAGCGGGGCGGCCGTGTCCACCGCGCTCACCGGGTCCGAGCCACCCCTTGGCATGAACAGGGTGAACAGCGCCACCCCAAGCATCACAACACCGAGGGACAGCACCATGTCCCGGATCGTTTCCTGACCGCGTCGTCGTGCCACCCGTCCATCCTGACGTCCCGTCCCGAGCCGGACCCGACGGGGCAGCCGACCCGGGGGCCAAGGGCCAAGGGCCAGGGGCGGGGCTGGGGTGGAGTGGAGTGGGCCAACTAACAGGACGCCGTGCGGCCCAGCCACACGCGCAAAGGCCGACTGGCGATAAACAATGGACGAGCGTCCGGCACGCCCCCTCCGCGGGCCGGACGCCCTCGTCCTGCGTGGCACCTTCGTTCTCTGGTGCCACCTTCGTTCTCTGTGCAGTTCGACGCACAACCGACGACTGGCGTTGCGTCGGCACCGGCAACCGTGGTGTCAGACATCCGACACCCGATGGATCAACCACAGGCCAGGCGGCCTCGCAGTGGTACGCCCCCGACCGGCCGGGCGCTGAGATCGGCCGTCACACCGCCGGTGGGCGCACGGACGCGGGTGCAATTACGCTCGGATGCGTGGCAGCAGACAGCAATCTTCCTGATCCTCTCGCCGTCCAGGGGCAAGCGCCCGATCGCAACCTCGCTCTCGAGCTCGTCCGGGTGACCGAGGCGGCTGCGCTCGCCGCCGCCCGATGGGTCGGGCGCGGCGACAAGAACGGCGCGGACCAGGCCGCCGTCGACGCCATGCGGCGGCTCGTCGGCACGGTGTCGATGCGCGGGATCGTCGTCATCGGTGAGGGCGAGAAGGACGAAGCCCCGATGCTCTTCAACGGTGAGGAGGTCGGGTCGGGCGAGGGTCCCGAATGCGACGTCGCGGTCGACCCGGTGGACGGCACCACGCTCACCGCCAAGGGCATGAACAACGCGATCGCGGTGATGGCCGTGTCCGAACGCGGGTCCATGTACGACGCGAGCGCCTGCTTCTACATGGAGAAGCTGGTCACCGGACCTGAGGCCGCCGCCGTGGTGGACATCACAGCGCCCGTCGAGGACAACATCCGCGCCGTCGCCAAGGCCAAGGGCGTGCATCCACGGGATGTGACCGTCGTCGTCCTGGAGCGTCCGCGCCACGTCAACCTGGTCGAACAGATCCGTGCGGCCGGTGCCCGGGTGAAGCTCATCTCCGACGGGGATGTGGCCGGCGCGGTCATGGCCGCGTCCGCCGACACCGGCGCCGACCTGCTGCTGGGCATCGGCGGCACCCCTGAAGGAATCATCGCCGCGTGCGCGGTGGCCTGTATCGGCGGTGTCATCCAGGGACGGCTCTGGCCGCGGGATCCCGACGAACAGAAAAGGGTCTTCGACGCCGGCCATGACCCCACGCGCGTTCTGACCACGCGCGAGCTCGTGAACAGCGACAACGTCTTCTTCGTCGCCACCGGCATTACCGACGGCGAGTTGCTGGCCGGGGTCCGCTACCGGCCCGGTGGGGCGAACACGTCATCCCTGGTTATGCGATCGCGCAGTGGGACGGTCCGCCGGGTGGACAGCCAGCACCAGTTGACCAAGCTCCAGGCCTACTCAACGGTGCCGTTCTGATCAGGGCAAGGAGCCTGGCCAGCCCAACGGCTCCGGGCAAACCGCCGGCACCAGGTGAGCTGACGGCAAGTGAGCTGACGGCAAGTGAGCTGACGGCAAGCGAGGCGACACCGAGCGGGCCGACGGCGGTGTTGCCGTTGCGGGCGGGCGCCTGGGTGACGCGCGTCGTCGTCGCGACCGCCGCTCGTCTGGACAGACCCGGTCCGCACGGACGCGCCACCCAGGTCACCACACTGCCCGACGCCGCCCGGTGTTTTCTGCGTCATCCCCGGCCATCGGTGCTGCTGGGCACCGTCGGGAGCCTGGCGACCGTGCGGCTCGCCCGTGGACGCTTCGGGCGGGCCGATGTCCTGGTCGCCGCGTCGATGGTGGCCATGCAGCCGTTTGTCGAATGGGCGGTCCACCGGGAGATCCTGCATGCCCAGCCGACCAGCCCGATCGGCCGTGCCTTCTACCGGACCGCCGGCAGGGGGCACGAGCAGCACCACCGTGACCCGACGAGCCTGGACACGATGTTCGTACGTCCGCAGGAGGTGCTTGGCGGCGGCACGATCGCCCTTGCCACAGCCGTTTTCGGATCACCTGGGGCGGCGACCGCGGCGCTGTGCGCGGCGGCGGGCCTACTCGCCTACGACTGGACCCACTTCCTCATCCACAGCAGCTACCAGCCTCGAAGCAAAATGTACCGACGGCACTGGCGCAACCACCGTCTGCACCACTTCCGTAACGAGCGCTACTGGCTCGGAGTCACGTCGAATATCGGTGACATCGTTCTGGGAACCAACCCGCCACGTGACGCGGTTGCGATCTCACCGACGGCAACGCGCGCACCTACCCGGTGAGTTGTCGCGGAGCCGCCCATATCCGCACCTGGTCGACGTACATGGTGACTGTCGCGGGTGTCTGGCTGGTCCGGCACGGGATCGCGGAGGTACAGCCCTTGTCCAGCTGCAGGGCCAGATGCATCGCAGACGTCGACGGGATCGGGCTGAACGCACCCGCGGTGCTCGGCGCGCTCACCGTCCATTCCGGCACACCGTTGAGATAGAACGTGATCGATCGGGGCAGCCACTCGACCGCGATCGTGTGCCACTGGGAGTAGTCGCCGGGCAGGTAGTGCCACGCCACATGATTGTTCGATCCGTTGTGGACGAAGCTCGACGCACCCTGGCGGTTTCCGTTGATCGCTTCTAGCAGGTCGATCTCACCGTCGGTGGGCCAGTGGCCGGACGCCGGCCACAGCAACACCACCCCCGAGTAGCCATCCCCACGCTCAACCCGGACGCGGACCTCCCAGCGTCCATACCGCAGGTCGGTCTTGCTGGCGATCCCGCCGGACAGGTCCCGCCCGGCGGCGTCGAAGCCGCCGGTAAGACGCAGCGTGCCACCCGCGACCGTGGCCCGGGCCGCCGACCGTGGGAAGGCAGCCGCGTTCGGGCTGTCATAGACCCACCAGTTTCGAAGGTCGACACCCTTGCCGTCGAACTGTTCGACGAACAGCGGGGCGCCCCAGGCCGCGACCGCCGAGGCCGATCGCGGGTCGGCGATACGCGCCGGCCCGCCGCCGAGCACGGCGGGGTCCGTGCACGCCGTGGCAGCGCTGAACGCCACAACACAAGCCGCGAGCAGCGGCAGGACAACGCGAGGCCTGGTACGCATCTGAGGGCAACCCAACATCCGGGCGGGTCAGGCCCCCGCTGACCCGCGCAACCGGCTTTCCTGTCGCCAGCGAACCTAACACGGAAAGTAATCAGTCGGACGCGAAACGCTTACGTTGCGTGACGCGAATTGCCGGTCACCGGAGAGCACCCACACAGCACCGAAAACACCCGTTCTGCTGACGAACCCCGCTGAGGATGGACACCATTCAGCAGTGACCGTATGCCTGCGCCCCGACCGTATGCCGCCGGGTGAAACGAGCTCTGACCGGCTGGCCGGTCGCAGCATTCCGCGGGCCATTGTGCACACCGACCTCGTCAGTCAGGCTATTTCCTGGATGCGCCTCGATGCACCTCGATGCACCTGGATGCACAGAACCAGTTCTTGTAATCGTCTCCGGGGTTTCCCGTCGTGCTTTGTCCGGACTACCTACCGGGGCTGGTGGTGCGGACGGGTGCGTCGCGCTGCTGACCTTTCAGCGACTGGTCCGGGTTCCGGGTGGGAATGGTGGTTGCGTCGGCGCCGGGATCGCTGGTCGCAGGACCGCCGGTCGAGGAGCCGCTGGTCGGGGACACGGACGCGATCGCCCTGCGCCCGGCAAGACCCAGCGCTCTGGCGAGGGGCGGCCCGGCGGCAGCCGACACCATCGCGACCGAAGCATCCAACGTGCCCGGGACGGTGACCGAACTACCGCCCGGTACAGCCGAATCCCCATGCCCACACGCACTGGTGGCCGATACTACGGCCAGAGCCGCGAGGCACGCCAGCACACAACGGAGACTGGAACGCATGACCGCCGCCATCTCACCTGTCCAGGCGGCCGACCCAGTCGTTACCGCGAAGCTGTTCCCCGCGTTACCATTCTCCGCGTTATCATTTACCGCGTTATCATTTACCGCGTTACCATTCACCGCGTCGATGCCAACGATAGCACCAGACGATGCCGAACCCGGGGAGATCTGTGCGACGCCGGGAACGACAACTGCCAGACAGTTGTTCCAGTGTCCACCCCACCCGAAAAGGCGTGATCGCGCCGTTTTGACCAGCCAGCCGAACAGTGCGAACGGATAAATAATTTGGCCTACATGTGTCCGGTCGATGATTCATGAACGACACATCGGGTCACCAGCCCGGTCGGTCTGAGCAATTGTGATCGATCTCATCATGATCAATGCCATCTACCCGCCGACGCCTCCGTCAGTGGCCCGACCGGCGCGCCCGGCACACTCCCGGCCCACTCCGTGCCCACGCGGCGGATGGCGGCTCCGATCTGTCCGGCGGATCTTCGATCACGTGGCTCGGCCAGGCCCTAACCTCCAGGACGGAAGGTAGCCGTCGAACGGGTAACGACCGGTGGGAGCGGGAGCACATGAGCGAGCAGGACTACCGCATCGAGCACGACTCAATGGGCGAGGTGCGGGTGCCGGCCACAGCCAGGTGGCGGGCGCAGACGCAGCGTGCGGTCGAGAACTTCCCCGTGTCGGGCCAGCGGATCTCCCGGGCCCACATCGCCGCGCTCGCCCAGATCAAGGCAGCCGCGGCGACCGTCAACGCCACGCTCGCAGTCCTGGACCCGGAGATCGCCGCTGCGATCTGCGCGGCCGCCGTGGAGGTCATCGACGGGCGCTGCGACGAGCACTTCCCGATCGACGTATTCCAGACCGGCAGTGGGACGTCATCCAACATGAACACCAACGAGGTGCTGGCGACGCTCGCCACCGAGCGGCTCGGCCGGCCGGTGCACCCCAACGACCACGTCAACGCCTCGCAGTCGTCCAATGACGTGTTCCCCTCCTCGATCCATGTCGCCGCGACGCAGGCGATCGTCCACGACCTCATCCCCGCGCTTGCCCATCTGGCCACGTCGTTGGAGCGCAAGAGCGTCGAGTTCGCCGAGGTCGTGAAGTCCGGGCGCACGCACCTGATGGATGCAACGCCGGTGACCCTCGGGCAGGAGTTCGGCGGATACGCGGCCGCGGTCCGCTATGGCGTGGAGCGCCTGCACGGCGCGCTGCCTCGGATCGGTGAGCTGCCGCTGGGTGGCACCGCTGTGGGCACCGGCATCAACACCCCGCCGGGCTTTGCCGCGGCGGTCATCGAGCAGCTGGTCGCGTCCACCGGCCTGCCACTGTCGGAGGCACGCAACCACTTCGAGGCCCAGGCGTCCCGGGACGCTCTGGTCGAGGCGTCCGGTGTGCTGCGGGTGATCGCACTGTCCCTCTACAAAGTTGCCAACGACCTGCGGTGGGCGTCGTCGGGTCCGCGCGCGGGACTCGGGGAGATCCGCCTGCCCGACCTCCAGCCAGGATCCTCGATCATGCCCGGAAAGGTGAACCCGGTCATCCCCGAGGCCGTGTGCCAGGTTGTCGCGCAGGTCGTCGGTAACGACGCGGCCGTTGCGTTCGGTGGCTCCGCGGGCAACTTCGAACTGAACGTGATGTTGCCTGTAATCGCGCGGAACCTGCTTGAGTCGATCCATATCCTGTCCACCATCAGTCGACTGTTTGCGGACCGTTGCGTGGACGGCATCGTGGCGGACGTCGAGCGCTGCCGGCGGTTTGCCGAGTCCTCTCCGTCCATCGTGACGCCGCTCAACCGCTATATCGGATACGAAGAGGCCGCCAAGGTGGCCAAGCAGTCCCTGGCTGAGGAGAAGACGATCCGGGAGGTTGTCCTCGAACGCGGCTATGTGGCCGCCGGCACACTCACCGAAGAGCAGTTGGACGCCGCGCTGGACGTCCTGTCAATGACTCACCCATAGGCCTCCGAGCGCGCAAAAAGCGCGATCGCGCACTCTTCGGCCCCACGACTCACCCATAGAAACCCCCAGGCCTCCGAGTGCGCGAAAAACATGATCGCGCACTCTTCGGCCCCACGACTCACCCGTAGAAACCCCAAGGGAGATATACCCTCGCCGATTTCCGGTCCGAAACATTTCCTCCGGATCAGCGCCCGCTCGGACCCCGCACCGGTGCGATCACAGCGGCCGGGAAGGCGCCGGACCGTTCGTGGCCGGCGAACGGCGGGGGCCGTGGAAGACCCCCCAGCAAGCCCCCACGACCCCCGCACCCGGTTCAACGACACGATCCGGTGGAGGTTACGGGCAGCCGGAAGATTTTTTCGGCTGCGCCGGACGGATCCCCCCGCGCCGACCCGTCGACACCGAGCGCATCCATGTCATCACCCGAAACGGGCTGTGCTGCCCGCCGGTGCGAAAGACCCCCGCGAAGAAGAAGTAACAACCTGGCGATTGGGGTGTCGCGGGCCTCCCGGCCGGATAGCCTCACAGTAATCGATCGTGGGGCTTTTACGTGAGGAGGTGACGATGTACGATTACGACCTCCTCGTCATCGGGTCGGGTCCGGGTGGGCAGAAAGCGGCTATCGCCGCCGCTAAGCTGGGCCGTCGGGTGGCGATCGTCGACCGTCGTGACATGGTCGGCGGAGTCTGTATCAATACCGGCACAATCCCGTCAAAAACACTGCGCGAGGCTGTGCTCTACCTCACCGGCATGACTCAGCGGGAGATGTACGGGCAGAGTTACCGACTCAAGGACGACATTACGGTCGGCGACCTGTCCTCACGCACGCAGCATGTCATCGGACGTGAGATCGACGTCATTCGCAGCCAGCTCAGCCGCAACCGGGTCACCCTGCTCATCGGTACGGCGAGCTTCATCGACGCGCACACAATCAGCATCAAGGGTACCGACGAGGTCGACGAGCGGCGGGTCCACGCGGAAAAGATCATCATTGCGACCGGAACGCGGCCGGCCCGGCCGGACACGGTCGACTTCGACGGCCGCACCGTGGTCGACAGTGACCAGATCCTGGCCCTCGACAAGATTCCCGGCTCCATGGTTGTGGTCGGTGCCGGTGTGATCGGTATCGAGTACGCATCCATGTTCGCGGCGCTCGGTACGAAGGTGACAGTGGTCGAACGCAGGGACCGGATGCTCGACTTCTGCGACGTCGAGGTAGTCGAAGCTCTTAAATATCATCTGCGAGACCTTGCCGTAACATTCAGATTCCGCGAGTCGGTGGTGTCGGTGGGACGCCACAACGGCGGGACGTTGACGTTGCTGGAGAGCGGCAAGAGGCTGCCCGCGGACACCGTCATGTACTCGGCCGGTCGCCAGGGGCTCACCACGGCGCTGAACCTCGCCAACGCGGGTCTGAGCGCCGACAACCGCGGTCGGATCAAGGTGGGTTCGGATTTCCGGACCGAGATGGATCACATCTACGCAGTCGGGGATGTCATCGGCTTCCCCGCCCTGGCCGCGACATCCATGGAGCAGGGCCGGCTCGCCGCCTACTCGGCCTGCGGCGAGGACGTTCATGTGATGCGGCACGACCTGATGCCCATCGGGGTCTACACCATCCCCGAGATCTCCTATGTCGGCAGCACCGAGGACGAGCTCACCGAACGGGCCGTGCCGTTCGAGGTGGGCGTTGCCCGCTACCGGGAGCTGGCCCGCGGCCAGATCGTCGGAGATTCCTACGGCATGCTGAAACTCCTGGTCAGTTCAATCGACCGCAAACTGCTCGGCGTACACGTCTTCGGCACCGGTGCCACCGAGCTCGTCCACATCGGCCAGACCGTGATGGGCTGTGACGGCACGATCGACTACCTGGTCGACGCCGTGTTCAACTATCCGACACTAGCCGAGTCCTACAAGGTGGCCGCATTGGACGCGATGAACAAGATGCGCGCCATCGCCCGCTTCAGCGGCTGACGCGCGCCCACCCGGATCGGGCGCTGTGGACGCGCAGCTTGTCCCCCAGGATGCCGGGGAGTTCCTCGAGGAGTATCCATCGGTGATCGGGGATCTCCCCTGAAGGTAGACACACCGTTACATCTGGAACATGTAGAACAAAACGAACATCATAGTGTATATGGGCAGGTTCATCCCAGGCACTGTCCGCCGGGATGATGTGCGCCTCAATATCCACCGGTCGGGCAGTGTCCGGAATCACAACGTTCGTGGCGATTCCGGTCTCCCGGGCAAGCTGACGCAGTGCTGTGCCGAACAGGGACCGATCGACTGCCTCGACATGCCCCCCGGGAAGCAGCCAGCGGGCCAGGCGCCGATGGTGGATATGCAACACCCGCCAGTCGGATGTGACCACGACCGCACGGCACGTGACATGCCCCGGCATCGTAGCGCGATCGGTCACCGAACTCGGCCCGGCCATCGCGGCCAGCACCAGGGGACCCACCGTCTCAAGTTCGCCCGGGTTTTCCTCAAGGTAGTTGAGAACCACCCCGGCGACCGCATTGTTGCTCACTGCCACGGCACATCACAGTACCGGCGAGAAGCCGCTCCGGGATGGCTGGGGGCGTGTCGGACGCTGCCGTTTCCATCATGTTCACGAGGTCCACCGCGGCTACCGGGCCCGAATGGAGCTGGCACATCCCAGCGACCGCACGCGTTTACCCATGAAGCTGCCCGGTGTGAAACGACTCCGGGGGTCGCACCCGGCGCTCCCGTGTCGCCAGACCGACAGGATCCCGTCCGTGTTCCGGGGACTGGGGACTTGGGCTTTGGGACTTGGGCCTGAGGCCTGGGGCCTTCGGCGCTGACAGCCCGACGACAACCGGGGCGATCTGTCGGATGTGCCGCCTATGGTGTGGTGACCGGCACCAGTGGTGAAAGCCACACTGGTCCGGCCGGCGGATCCAGGTGACCGGGGGCGGTCACGCATCGCGTGTCTACGTCCCCGGGTCCATGAAGGGGGAGATCAGGTTGGGCGCTCGCGAGGGTCTGGCAGGTTCGGCCCGATCCGGCCGGTACCGGATGGCGGCGGCAGCCGCGGGCGCAGGCCTGGCCCTGCTGCTTCTCGGGGCATGTGATGGATCATCGAATGTCGGCGGGACAACATCGTCGGCAGGCTCCTCAACCGGGGCGAACTCGTTGCCGACAAGCTTGCCGACGGCCTTTCCGACATCGCTGCCCGGTGGCCAGCATGTGACCGACGGGGCCGATGCCCTCAAGGAACCGAACGTACCGGCCGGCTTCCCGATCCCGCCGGGCGCCAAGGTCAATGGCGGCACGGCCGGCACCAGCCAGTCCACCGTGGCCTTGACCGGTGTGTCCGACACGGCGGTGACGAACTTCTACCGCACGGCGCTGCCAGCGGCCGGTTACACCATCACCAGCGACAACCAGATTCCCGGCCTGGCCACGGCCATGGGATTCCGCGGTCACGGCGTGACCGGCACCATCGACGCAGCCGGTGTAGGCACGGCCAACGGCGCGATCATTACCTTCCGTAAGGAGTAGGTGACTACGGAGGTACGAGGGACGGAGCCGAGGCTGCTCGGCTCACGGCACCTGGCCGCATCCGGCAGGCCTGCACCCGGCAGGCCTGCACCCGCAACTGTTTGACTTGGCGCCGACACCAGGGCAGATTACGTTATAGTCCAAATTGGGCTATAAATTGCTAAATGGTGGCCGATGTTGGTTGACCACCGAGCGGCTGACGCCGTGCCGCGACGACCCGCGGCCGGCTCCGCTCGGTGGGTCTCCTCCAGCTGACTCCAGCATTACTGGACATCGTCGGAGCATGCCGGATGACTGACCCCGCCAGGCACCGCAGGTACCGCTCCCCGCTTCGCACCGAACAGGCTCGTCAGACCCGGCTACGCATCCTGGAAGCGGCCAGAGAGCTCTTCCGTGCGCAGGGCTACGCACCAACGACGATCAGCACAATCAGCAAGGCGGCCGGTGTCGCACCCGACACCGTTTATGACGCCTTCCGGTCCAAGCGTGGGCTGCTCAAGGAACTGCTGGGCCTCAGCGGCACGCAACATGCGGATGACATCCGGGATCACGCGATGCCGGGCCGGGTGGAACCGCCCGCGATCCGCCAGGAAATCGATCAACGACGGCAGATCGCGATGTTCGCCGCGGACGCCTCCCACCAGCTCGAACGTCTGCGGCCCCTCGATGACATCCTGCGCGGTGCGGCCGCCACCGACCGTGAAATGGCGGCTTTCCGGGAGAACCAGCAGCTCGGTCAGCGGCGGCAGACGATGACGACCGTGGCACTCTGGATCTCTGAACGCGGACCCCTGCGTGACGGGATGCCGGTCGATCAGGCAGCCGCGGTGATCTGGACGCTCACCGCGCCGGAGGTTCACCACATGCTGCGCGTGATCTGGCAGTGGACCGCGGAACAGTACGAGACCTGGCTGGGCCGGACGCTCACGGACACGCTGCTTCCCCGATCACTGTAGAGCGCTGGGGCACACAGGAAACGCACAGATGACACCCACCGTGCTCGGCGACCTGCGCACCCATCTCGCCGTGCACGGCCCGTTGCCCTATCGCGGCAGCCCGCGGTAAGGGCATGTTGCTCCTGCGCACATCACCACATCTTGTGCTCGACGGCATCCAACTGGCCGCCGAGGCCGTCAACGCGACGCAGGCGTTTCTGTGCACGCATCATGATCACATGGCCGGCCGGACCGACACGCCGTCCAGGGCAGCTGCAAGCCGCCCTGGACGAGCGCGCCACCGCCGGCGTCGACCGGATCCCGGTAGGGCTGTTCCCCGTCCCCCCGAGGTTTCTCGCCGGTGAGGCGACCGCCCTGGTCAACACGATCAACGGCGGGGAAGCCATCCCCCGGTTCACCCCGCCGGCGAGTGTCCGACGCCGGCGCTGGCGCTGCTCCCGGCCGGCGAACCGTGACTGGCGGTTCAGGTGGCGGGCGACGGCGGGCCCGCGCCGGAAACCGCAACCCTGGCGAGGCGGCGGGCCAACCCGGTGATGAACAACCTCGCGCCGAGGGCCACCACGGCGCCCGTGCCGGGCACCAGCGGAACAAAACTACCCTGCCAAATGATCTGGGTACCACCGCTGTCCAACGGAGACAGATCAACCGTCCCGAGGTAGTCCCGGGCCGGCAGCCCCCGGTGAAGCCGGTAGGCATGCCGGTGACCCGGCACATACTCGACGATCTCCTCCCGGGCGTACAGCGGCGGCCGACCGAGCCGACGCACCGCGCCCACGCCACCCGGCGCGGGCGTACCCTCCCGCTCCCACCAGGACCGCGACACGAGCGGACCCGCCCACCGCGACCAGCCCGCGCCGTCCGCCAGCAGATCGAACACCGCCGACGGCGACGCCGCCGACGTCTGGGTCACCATGAACACACGGCGCCGACCGCTCATGACCCGTCCACGGCTGGTTGCCGCACTGGTACTCCACGGCCGATTTCGATCACCGGGGTCAGCGGCACCAATATCGATCTCATACTCTTACTCTTCATCAACTGCGCACACAGCGCAAGAAACCACGCGGGTCTGGCACGGATGACCCATCGACAAGGCGTCAGTACCCGTGCATCTCAGTGGTCGGCGGTCGACGCTCCCGTGTGACACCGACCGGCCCACGGCCCAGACGAGACGATCGACAGCACTTGGTACCAGTTCAGTACTGAACTGGTACCGTCAAGGGCATGGCCATGAATCTCCGGCTCAACGCAGAGACCGAGATCGCGCTACGCGCATGCGCCGAACAGACCGGCCGATCCCAGCAGGAAATCGTACGGGATGCAGTAGATCGATACCTCAACGCCGCGAACGTCGAGCGCCACCTACCACGTGACCGGCGGATCGATTCCGGCACGCTGCTCCCGCCTCGCACGCCGTACCGTCGAACGACGCCGACCCTGACCGTTCCGGACGGCACGACAACTCTCGATCTACTCGATCGCAGCGACCGAATCTGATGCGCGTATACGTCGACAGTAGTGCTCTGATCAAGCGAGTCGCGATCGAAGCGGAATCCACCACGCTGGTGGCGACACTCGACCGTTATTACGCGGACCGAGACTTACTGATCTCATCTTCGCTGGCATGGATCGAGGTCACCCGGGCTCTTCATGCACGGGCACTGTCGCCCTTCGCAACCGCGACCGTTCACGCGGACGCCGCGATGTCAGGCATTGCCGAACACCCCATCTCGCCGGAGGTCGTCAGCCTTGCGCGTCGAATTCGGCCACCGGTTCTCAGGTCGCTCGACGCGATCCACCTCGCGTCCGCGCTGTTGGTCGACGCGGATCACATGGTGACCTATGACGCCCGGCTCGCGGCTGCCTGCACGGAGAATAGTCTGGTCGTCACGTCCCCGGGACGGGCCTGACCACGGTCACCTGCAGCCGCGCTTCGCCACCGGATCGGCGGCACGCCAGCTGGCGGAGAACCGATGCCTCAGCCGGCGTCGGCCCCTGCCACGCCGACCGGGCACGACTGGCCGGTGCCCACGAGCATCCGCCTATGTGACCCCTGCACCACGACAGCGGAGTCCCGCGTGCCCCCCGGGGGCGCTGGTCTGCAGCCACGAACGCGCCCGGTAGTTGGCCGTAGTAGACCAAACACAGACGGGCGGCCGTAGCTCACCCCGCGCGGCTCTTGTAAGTGCCCTCATGTGTGGGCATGCTCTTCGAAAGGATCGTCCCCACGCCCGTGGGGACGATCCGGAAGCCGACTGCCCAGGGGAGGCGAAGAGGGAAGTGACGCAACCCAGCGCTTGGCCGTACCCCGAGCCGTACGAATGGGTCGATGCGCCAGACCCCGCCACGCAGCAGGCGATCGACGAAGCGTACGAGGACCTCGCCGCGGGACGATCGGTCATCTGTACCAGTGATGCCGCGTTCGACGCACTCCTGCACGAGCTGTCCACATCCCCGCGGTCGAAGGCAAGCTGACCCCTCGCAGGAGCGCTCACTCTTCGTCCTATTGTTGTGACCGTGCCCACATACGAGCCGGTTGCCCGCTTCCTCGCGGAGTTCCATCGGCTCTCCCCCGCGCACCAGACCGCCTTCCTGCGCGCTGTCGGGCTGTTCCGTGAGGGACTGGAGTCGGGCTCGTTCCATCCGAAGCTGCGGGTGAAGGGTTACAAGTCCGAGTCCGGGATGTTCGAGATGACGTGGGCGCCCGACGGCCGGGCACTGTGGCGGTACGGCGACCCGATCCCGGGTAAGCCTGGCCCGCACATCATCTGGTTGCGGATCGGCACCCACGACATCTTCGAACGGTAGAAGCGACGCGGACTGCGATCAACCGGCGTCGGCCCCTGCCACGCCGACCGGGCACGACTGGCCGGTGCCACTCAACCCGCAGTAGCCGTTGGGGACCTTGTGCAGGTACTGCTGGTGGTACTCCTCAGCGAAGTAGAACGGACCGGCCGGGGCGATCTCGGTGGTGATCGGGCCGAAACCGGCCTTGTCCAGGACTGCCTGGAAGGCGTCCCGGCTACGCTGCGCCGCAGCACCCTGCTCGGCGGAGAACGTGTAGATCGCCGAACGGTACTGGGTGCCGACGTCGTTACCCTGGCGCATCCCCTGCGTCGGGTCGTGCGCCTCCCAGAAGACCTTCAGCAGGTCCTCGAAGCTCACCACCGCCGGGTCGAACACGACCGCAACAGCCTCGGTGTGCCCGGTCAGGCCTGAACACGTCTCCTCGTACGTCGGGTTCGGGGTGATTCCGCCCGCGTACCCGACCGCGGTCGAGTACACCCCGGGGATCTGCCAGAACGTCCGCTCCGCACCCCAGAAACAGCCGAGCCCGAACACCGCGGTCGCGAAACCCGTGGGGACGGGACCCCGCAACGGTGTGCCGAGGACCGCGTGCCGATCCGGTATCGCAAAAGACGCTTCCGCGCGGCCGGGCAGTGCCTGCGCGGCCGTGGGCAGCGTCGGCTTCTGGCGAGCGAAGAGCATGTCGAGCACCTCCGGCATCTCTGAGAGCCTGTCCATGTCGTCAACCACGGCCGTCCCCGGTACGTTCCCCGACTACCGCGGTTGACGACTACCGCCGTCGACGACAGCCGCCGTCCACGCCGGACCCGGGCAGCCTGACTGCCGGGTCCGGCGTCCGCGCCGCCGTCTGGCGGGCTACAGGACGAGGTCCTCCAACATCGTCGTGACCAGTGCGGCGATCGGCGAGCGCTCCGAACGGGTAAGGGTGACATGCGCGAACAGCGGATGCCCCTTGAGGGTCTCGATCACGGAGGCAACTCCGTCATGCCGACCAACCCGCAAGTTGTCACGCTGAGCGACGTCATGCGTGAGGACCACCCGCGATCCCTGGCCCAACCTCGACAGCACGGTAAGCAGCACCCCGCGCTCGAGCGACTGCGCTTCGTCCACGATGACGAACGCGTCGTGCAGCGACCGGCCACGGATGTGGGTGAGCGGGAGCACCTCCAGCATCCCGCGATCGGCGATCTCTTCGATGACGTCCTGGGAGACCAGCGCGCCGAGGGTGTCGAAGACGGCCTGTGCCCAGGGCGCCATCTTCTCGTTCTCGCTGCCCGGCAGATAGCCGAGGTCCTGACCGCCGACGGCGTACAACGGCCGGAACACCACGACCCGACGGTGCAGCCGCCGTTCCATCACCGCCTCGAGCCCTGCGCACAGCGCCAGCGCGGACTTTCCGGTACCGGCCCGCCCACCGAGAGAGATGATCCCGATGTCGGGATCGAGAATCAGATCCAGCGCGACGCGTTGCTCCGCGGAGCGTCCGTGCAGGCCGAAGGCCTCCCGGTCACCCCGGACGAGGCGCACCTTCTTGTCCGGGGTGACCCGTCCAAGAGCCGACGCACTGCCGCCGGAAGCGGTGAGGACCAGACCGGTGTGGCAGGGCAGCCCGGTCGCCTCGGTGATCTCAACAGTCTCCCGAGCGTAGAGCCGATCAAGATCCTCCTGGGAGACTGCGAGCTCGGCCATGCCGCTCCAGCCCGAATCCACCGGACTCTGCGCCCGGTACTCCTCGGCGGCAAGCCCCACCGCGGACGCCTTCACGCGCAGCGGCAGATCTTTCGTGACGAGAACAACGTCGTTGCCCTCCCGAGCCAGGTTGAGCGCGACAGCCAGAATGCGCGAGTCATTGTCATCCACCCGAAACCCCGGTGGGAGCACCGAGGGGTCGCTGTGGTTTAGTTCAACCCGCAGGGTTCCACCGTCGTCCAACGGCAACGGTTGATCCAGCCGACCATGGCGGATTCGGAGGTCGTCAAGGAGACGAAGGGCTTCACGGGCGAACCAACCCAGTTCCGGGTGGTGCCGCTTACCTTCCAACTCCCCTACGACAACCAGAGGAAGCACAACATTGTGCTCCGCAAAGCGCAGCAGCGCACCAGGATCGGACAAGAGCACGCTTGTGTCGACGACATGCGTTCGTGGCACACGCCCACCCGCTTACTCGGAGGAAGTCCGGGACAGGGCCCCACAGGAGGCCGGGTCCCGGCCTCCTGACGTTGTCGCGAATGCGGCACCGAGGGGCCTCCCGAGTGGTCCAGCCCAGTGCCGGACCACAACTTGAGCCAACTGGATCCATCCCGACGGATCGCCGTTCGGTAACGTCCGTCAGTGGAACCCAGGCTCACACGTTAGCTCCCCCGCCTGGAAAGCGCGACCATCTTCGCACAACACGCTCGGCAACAGTCACCGACCATAAGGTGATGGCGCACGAAACCGCCTGCGCCCCAGACAGAACAGGTTGATCGTCTAATCCGATCGAACGGTCTTGGACAACGATGTGGTCCGCTGTTCAGATGACGGCCACCACCACAGCGGACGGCGGGTGGCCGATCGCGGGTGCGTCGCCGCCGCGACCCGAACGTACGTCGCCGTCGCCGTCGCGACCAGAACGATGACGGTCGGACCTGCGTCCGTGGTACATACCGGACACTGATCCGACCGTCATCCGCCGCATGCAGCATGACCGCCGAGACGATCAGCCATGATCATAAAAAGTCGTCACGAAGGTGGCGGTGCCCACGGCGTGGCAATGGCCACCACGGCATGCTGTCAAAGAGCTGCGCAGCCGGTCCGCGGCCCGTCGTCAGTCCTTGAGTCGGGCGACCAATGCCTCCTGTTCGGCCCACAGCTCGACCGGCAGCCCGTCCCCAAAGGTCTGATAGTGATCGGGGATCAGCTCCGCCTCCCGCTTCCAGACCTCGGTGTCGAGGGTGAGCAGCTCGGCGAGCTCCTCCGGCGCGACGTCGAGCCCATCGGTGGGCAGCGCCTGCGCCGTGGGCAGGACGCCCAGCGGTGTCTCCACCCCGTCCGCCTGCCCTTCGAGCCGCCCGACGATCCAGGCCAGAACCCGGCTGTTCTCGCCATAGCCCGGCCACATGAACCGGCCCTGCGCGTTCTTCCGGAACCAGTTGACATAGTAGATCCGCGGTAGCTTCGCCTGGTCGGCCTTGCGACCCATCGCCAACCAGTGCGCGAAGTAGTCGGCCATGTTGTAGCCACAGAACGGCAGCATCGCGAACGGGTCGCGCCGCAGCTTACCGATCGCTCCGGCCTGCGCCGCGGTCGTCTCGGACGCCACGATCGAACCGAAGAACACCCCGCGCTGCCACGTCGGCGCCTCGGTCACCAGCGGGACCGCGGTCGCCCGACGTCCACCGAACAGGATGGCCGAGATCGGGACACCCTTCGGGTCCTCCCACTCCGCCGCGATCGTCGGGCACTGGCTGGCGGGCACCGTGAAGCGGGCGTTGGGGTGAGCGGCCGGTTCGGTGGCCTCCGGCGTCCAGTCGCGACCCAACCAGTCGATGAGGTGCGCGGGCTTGTCCCTGGTCAGCCCCTCCCACCAGACGTCACCGTCGTCGGTGCGGGCGACGTTGGTGAAGACCGTGTTGCCCCACAGCGTCTCGATGGCGTTCGGGTTGGTATCGACGCCTGTGCCCGGTGCCACGCCGAAGAAGCCAGCCTCGGGGTTCACCGCGTACAGCCGGCCGTCATCCCCGAAGCGCATCCAGGCGATGTCGTCACCGACGGTCTCCGCCTTCCAGCCCGGCAACGTCGGAATGATCATCGCGAGGTTGGTCTTGCCGCAGGCCGACGGGAAGGCCGCCGCGACGAAGTGGACCTTGCCCGCCGGTGAGGTCAACTTGAGAATCAGCATGTGCTCGGCCAGCCAGCCCTCATCGCGGGCCATTACCGAGGCAATCCGCAGTGCATAGCACTTCTTGCCCAACAGGGCGTTCCCGCCGTAACCGGACCCGAACGACCAGATCTCCCGGGTCTCGGGGAAATGCGTGATGTACTTCGTCGAGTTGCACGGCCACGGGACATCAGCCTGACCTGGCTCGAGCGGCGCGCCCAGAGAATGCACGCATGGGACGAAGAATCCGTCCACGCCCAGCTGTTCGAGGGCGGGGGTTCCCATTCGGGTCATCGTCCGCATCGACGCGACAACATACGGCGAGTCAGTAATTTCAACGCCAAGAGCGGAAATCCGCGAGCCTAGCGGGCCCATACAGAAGGGCACGACATACATCGTGCGCCCGCGCATACTGCCCGCAAACAGGACATGCAGCTTCGCCCTCATCTCAGCCGGATCGAGCCAGTTGTTGGTCGGCCCGGCGTCCGCGCGGTCACGCGAGCAGATGTATGTGCGGTCCTCAACCCTGGCAACGTCTGTGGGATCGGAAGCCGCGAAAAAACTACCTGGCCGCTTCTCGTCGTCCAGCGGCACAAAAGTACCCTTGTCGACCAGCAACCGCGCGAGTTCCGCGTACTCCGCATCAGAGCCGTCACACCATTGGATGCGCTCCGGTCGGGTGAGTTCGGCGATCTCGCGCACCCAGGCAATCAGCCCGGTATGCCTGGTCGGGGCAGCGTCCAGCCCCGGAATCTGCGCCGCGGTCGTCACAGCTCCCACCTCCGCTTGAGTTGAGCCCACCACGGCCTCGCCGTGCCGCCACACGTCCCCGCCATGACAGACCCACTCGTGCCCGGGATCGTGGAACGCGGAACGCATGCGTAGTGAACCCGCAACAACGTGCCGACACCCCACCGTCCACTACATAGCGGGTCCACCACGGCTCGGGTGATTCGAGGCCGGGTACAGGATCTTTTGACTCTACCGTGGGAGCTTCTGACAGTCGCGCGGTCGAACTGCCCCACAGCGAGGTAGATCCGTCACGCTCCGGAACTGAACGCGGTGCGCGACATTGGCGGTGGGTAGTAAGGAGAGTGGTCGCAAGATACGGTAACCAGGTGACCACAACGGCACCCGGACACGACTTCGGCAACCATCCCCACAACCTGGTGCGACCACGGATGCGTGGGTGGCTGCATGCCGGCGCGTTCCCGGTCAGTGTGGCACTCGGCGTAATCGCCGTGGCTCTGGCAAGCACGTTCCGCGCACGGCTGGCCGTCGGCATTTATGCGCTGAGCATCGCCCTTCTGTTCGGCACCAGCGCGCTTTACCACCGAAAAATGTGGTCGACGTCACGTTCCCGCTCGCTGATGAAGCGACTCGACCATTCAATGATCTTTGTTTTCATCGCCGGGACGTACACACCGCTGACCTTGCTGGCGCTGCCACCGAGGACCTCGCGGACCATACTCACGATCGTCTGGAGCGGCGCAGCGGTCGGGATCGGACTGCGGATGCTCTGGCTGCACTCGCCCCGCTTCCTGATGGTCCCGCTGTACATCGCCCTGGGCTGGGTGGCGGTCTTCGTCATACCGCAGCTGCTGCACACCGCGGGCGTGACAACGCTGGTTCTGATCGTCGTCGGCGGCGTCCTCTACAGCATCGGGGCGATCGTCTATGCGACCCGACGACCGAACCCGGCCCCAGAGACGTTCGGGTACCACGAGGTTTTCCATGCGTTCACGATCGTCGCGGCGGCGTGCCATTACATCGCCGTCATCTTCGCCATCTATGCGACATGACCGGGTGATCAGGTGATCAGGTGATCAGGAAATTGCCGGCACCGGTCGCCGGCAGGGCAACTCCATAGCCAAGGGGACACAAACCCGGGGCGAAACCAAACCACGAGGCTTGTCCGGGGACGCCGTCGCAACAATCGACGGCGCCCCCGGACGCGCCGGTGAAAATTACCCGCTGCCGGATGTCGGCCGGATTCTCACAGTTCAGGCCCGTCGGCGCGAACCTGCTCGACCTTCGCCATGGCCTCCCGCAGGCGGGCGAGCCACGGCTGGGCATTCTCACCGACGAGGCGGACGCACCACGCGAGCGCGTCGCTGCGGCTGCGCGCGACGCCCGAGTCGACCAGAGTGTCAAGAACATGACGTTCTGGTTGCCGAAGCCTGGTCATTACCGGAACGGACAGCGTGGTGAACAACTCGGTCGTGCCGCCGGCCGTCACCCCCCACGCGACCTTGCGCAGATAACGCTCCTCCGCCTCTTGGGCGATCGCGATCCGGGCGTCCCTGGTCTGCTCGCGGAACCGCCGGATCCGACCGGACTCGGCGGCGGCCGCTGCGGCCTGATCGTCGGACTCCACCTCTGGAGCGGCAACCGTGCCCACGACAATGATCTCATCTCGATCCACCGTCACCGTGACCGGGTGGGTGAACCACTCATCGGGCAGTCGCCCCGTGAACCATGCCTGCGCATCGTCTGCGGAGGGCGCCTGCTCGCGCTCGCCCCACCGCCCGTGGCCGCGCCCGCGCGATCCTGCCATCCCGTGCCTCCTCGCCACCTGCTCTCGATGTGGGCTCCCGTACATCATGAACCTCCCGATTGATTACACACTTACATTTGATACACATGCAACGGCAGTCAGACATCAGACATTCCACGGTGGCGCTGGGGCGAGCGTGACGCCCAGTTGCTCACGCACGGCGTCAGCCGTGGTCGCGGGCCGCTCACACACGAAGCCTCGACACACGTAGACCCCGGCGGAGCCCCGTCCGCGCGTCAACGGTCCGGACGTCACCACGACCGCACCCGGCGCGGTGGCGAGCCGGGCCAGGCGTTCCAGATCCGGCCGGTCAACGACGGCCACCTCGGCCGGTCCGGCAAGCGATGCCTCGGCGACCGCACCGGCCCAGCCGGCAAAGGACGCGCTGAGGCCGAGCATCGGGGTGAGAACCTCCAGCGCCCGGTCGGACGCTTCGCGATGGTCGCGTGAACCTGTCAGCGCCGCATAGGTCAACAGCGCGCCGGCGACCGCAGCCTGACCGGACGGCGTCGGCGAGTCCGCGGGGTCCCGCGGCCGGCGCAACAGCCGCTCGGCGTCATCGGCGGTGTCGTGGAAGCCACCGTCAGGCGCAGCAAAGTGCGCACGCACGACCTCGAGCAGGTCGCCCGCCCACGCCAGCCATCGCTCGTCGCCGGTGACCTGATGCAGGACGAGCAGGCCCTCGGCGACGTCCCCGTAGTCCTCCAGCACCCCGGCGTTCGTTCCGACCCGGCCGTGCCGACTGGTCCGCCGCAGCCGACCGTCCACCCAGTGGACGTCGAACAGCAGCGTGGCCGCCTCGACAGCCGCGGTCACCCAGGCCGGCTCCGCCAGCAGCGCGCCGGCCTCGGCCAGCGCGGCGATCGCCAGACCGTTCCAGGCGGCGACAATCTTGTCGTCACGGCCCGGCTGGGGCCGGCGCGCCCGGGCCGCCGCGAGTCGGGCCCGCACCCGGTCGAACCTCGAATGATCATCCGCGTCCACGGCCAGCGCAAGAACGGACGCCCCGTGCTCGAACGTCCCTGCCACGGTGACGCCGAACAGATCCGCGGCCCAGCCTCCGTCCTGCGGGCCGAGGATGTCGACAAGCTCACCCGGCGTCCAGACATAGGTGGCACCCTCCACGCCGTGCGCACCGTCGACTCCCTGACCGGCGGGCAGGACGGTGTCGGCGTCCAGGGCGGAGGCGAACCCGCCCTGCGCGGTCCGCAGATCACTCAGCAGGAACGATGCGGTCTCCCGAGTGACCCGCTGCGCCAGGGCCGATCCGGTCGCCCGCCACAGATGCAGATACACCCGCAACAGCTGGGCGTTGTCGTAGAGCATCTTCTCGAAGTGCGGGACGGTCCAGGTGGCGTCCACGCTGTAGCGGGCGAAGCCGCCCGCAAGCTGGTCGTAGATCCCGCCGCGAGCCATCCGCTCGCACGTGGACACGACCATGCGCAGACTCGCGCCGTCCCCGGTGCGCGCCGAGTGCCGCAGCAACATCTCCAACAGCGCGGACGGCGGAAACTTCGGTGCCGTCCCGAAACCGCCGTTGGCCTGGTCGAACGTGCGCCCGGCCTTTTCGACCGCGGCCGCCAGGAGCTCGGCCGTGAGCGTCGCCGGCGGCCCGCCTGCGGCGTCGGCCGCTGCGGAGATCTGGCGCACGATGTCCGCGCCGGACGCGGTCACCTCGTCCCGGCGCGTCCGCCAGGCGCTTGCCACCGCCTCCAGCAGCTGGCGGAACGATCCCATCCCCGCTCTCGGCGTCGGCGGGAAGTAGGTACCGGCGTAAAACGGCTCGCCCGCCGGGGTGAGGAAGACGGTCATCGGCCAACCGCCGTGGCCGGTGAGGGCGACGGTGACGTCCATGTAGACGGCGTCGACATCCGGCCGCTCCTCGCGGTCAACCTTGATGTTGACAAAGTGCTCGTTCATGACCGCCGCGGTGGTGGCATCCTCGAACGACTCGTGCGCCATGACATGACACCAGTGGCACGCCGCGTATCCCACGGACAGCAGGACCGGTACACCACGCTCGGTGGCCTCGGTGAACGCGTCCGCGCCCCACGGCCACCAGTCGACCGGGTTGTCCGCGTGCTGGAGCAGGTACGGTGAGGTCTGGTCGGCAAGACGGTTCGGCATGTGGCCAGCATTCCCGTTGCCGGGGAAGTTTGGCCGGCTCCCAGACATTGAACCCTTTGTGGTGTATGCCCACCGGATGCTGTTCCGTGACGCCCGCGGCCTGCTCTCGCGGTCGCCGTTGCAGTCGCAGTCGCCGTCGCAGTCGCCGTCGCAGTCGCCGTCGCGGTCGCCGTTGCGGTCGCCGTTGCGGTGGCCCACGCCGCACGCCGGGCGGGACCTGCTCCGCCAGGCATGGCATACGGCACCATTAGCGATGATCTACATCGCCATCCTGGCGGTCACGTCGGCCGTCCTCGCGGTCGCCTACGCGCTCGACCCGGAGCTGCATCGCCACATCCTGGTGACCAGGTCTACCAACCTCAGCGGGCTGCGGACCCGTCCGCTCTACGTCCTGGTGGCCAGCGCCTTCTGGCTGGAGAGCTTCACCTTCTTGCGGTCGGCCGCCGCGGTTGCCGCAGTCCTCGGCCCGCTGGAGCGGGCGATCGGCTCCGGACCGGCACTCGGGGTCTTCGCGGCCGGCCACGTCGGAGCAAGTCTGATCGTCGCCGGTGGGCTGGCGGCGGGTCGAGCCGTACAGCTCGTCGACGATCGGGTCAGCGATACCATTGACGTCGGCACCAGTTACGGCATGATCGCCTGTGGGACGGTGCTCGCCGCCACGCTGCCGCCGGGCTGGCGGTGGCCGCTGACCGGTGGCCTGGCTGCCGGGCTCACTCTGGACATGGCGCGTGAACCCGACTTCACCGCCGCCGGCCACCTCGTCGCGGCGGCGCTGGGCCTGCTCTGCTCCCGCCATCTCGCCCACCGCTCAGCCCTTGTCTCCAGGCGCCGGATAGGCTCGAAACAACGATCGACACCCTCCGCGTGAGCCTTTCATCGGCATCGCCGTCCTGATCAACGGTATCCCGCGGGGTCCGCGGGATGGGTCGGATCGAAACGATCTGAGGATGATGAGGCATGACCAGCAGTTCCGAGCACACCGGTAATGCGAGCACCGCAGCAGGCACCCACGGCACGACTCCAGCCAAGATCCCCCCCCTGGTGTCGGATCTGCCGTTCCGTTACGGTGCACATCTGGCGGGTGATATCGAGCGCCGCTGGCAACAGACCTGGTCCGAGCGGGGCACCTTCAACGCGCCCAATCCGCATGGTCCGCTGTCGGACGGCTTCGATCAGGTCGCCGGGCGTCCGGTGTTCTTCGTCATGGACATGTTCCCGTACCCATCCGGCAGCGGCCTACATGTCGGTCATCCGCTCGGCTACATCGGCACCGACGTGTTCGCCCGTTACCTGCGGATGACCGGCTACCACGTGCTCCACCCGTTCGGCTACGACGCCTTCGGCCTCCCGGCCGAGCAGTACGCCATCAACACCGGCCAGCACCCCCGGGTCACCACCGAGGCCAACATCGACAACATGCGGCGCCAGCTGGGACGCTTGGGGCTTGGCCACGACACCCGTCGGGAAGTGGCCACCACTGATGTCGAGTACTACCGGTGGACACAATGGATCTTCTTGAAGATCTTCAATAGCTGGTACGACGACGAGGCGGGCCGCGCGCGGCCGATCAGCGAACTGATCGCCGACTTCGAGGCCGGTACCCGGGCACCACGCGGGGACGCAAACCCACACAACCGGCCGTGGTCGGCTCTGCGCACGACTGAGCGTCGACAGATCGTGGCCGGGTACCGGCTGGCGTTCATCTCCGAGCAACTGGTCAACTGGTGTCCGGGCCTGGGCACGGTGCTCGCGAATGAAGAGGTCACCGCCGAAGGACGCAGCGACGTCGGTAACTACCCGGTCTTTCGCCGCCCACTGCGCCAGTGGATGATGCGGATCACCAGCTACGCAGACCGTCTGATCGCAGACCTCGACCTGGTCGACTGGCCGGATTCGATCAAGCAGATGCAGCGCAACTGGATCGGACCGAGCGACGGCGCCACGGTCGAGTTCACCGCCGTTGGCTCAGACATCCGTATCGAGGTTTTCACAACCCGTCCGGACACCCTGGCCGGCGCGACCTTCATGGTCCTGGCACCCGAACATCCTCTCGTCGACACACTGACCGCACAGGCATGGCCGCAGGGAACCCCGATTGCGTGGACGTTCGCCGACGGGATTGACCGCGAAGCGGGCCCGGGCACCGGTGCCAGCGGCAACAGGCCGGCTCCGGAGTGGACGCCGCGAGCGGCGGTGAACGCCTACCGGGAGTACGCAGCGCACCTTGGTGATCGCCAGCGCGGCACCGACGAGATCCCACGCACCGGCGTGTTCACCGGCTCCTATGTCACCAATCCGGTTACCGGCGACCCCATTGCGGTCTTCCTCGCCGACTACGTCCTGATGGGCTACGGAACCGGTGCGATCATGGCTGTTCCCGCGCATGACCAGCGCGACTTCTCCTTCGCCCGCACACTCGGCCTGCCGATCCCAGCCGTGTTGGCGCCGGACGAGGACTGGCGGGCCGAACACAACGTGCCCGCGGGTGCCGAGCCGAACACCTGGCCGGTTGCCTTCGCCGGGGACGGCGAGTACCTGCCGGCGACGGGTGTCGGGCCGCCCCTGGTCGGGCTGTCGAAGCCGGACGCGATCAAGTCGACGATCCGTTGGTTGGAGGACGTCGGTGCGGGCCGCGCGGCCCGCTCATACCGCCTGCGGGACTGGCTGTTCTCCCGGCAGCGTTACTGGGGCGAACCCTTCCCCATCGTGTTCGACGATGACGGCCTTCCGATCGCGCTCAGTGAGGATCTCCTGCCCGTCACCCTGCCGGAGATGACCGACTTCCGGCCGAGCGCCATGGCCGATGACGACGTCAACGACCCGGTCCCCCCACTGGCCCGGGTAGCCGACTGGGCCACTGTCACCCTCGATCTGGGTGAGGGGCCGAAAACATACCGACGCGAGACCAACACCATGCCGCAATGGGCCGGCTCGTGCTGGTACTACCTGCGTTATCTCGACCCGACGAACAGCGAACGCTTCGTCGATCCAGAGGTCGAGCGTTACTGGATGCACACGCCGGACGGCCCACCCGGCGACGGGGGTGTGGGGCTCTATGTCGGCGGTGTCGAGCACGCCGTCCTGCACCTGCTGTATGCGCGGTTCTGGCACAAGGTCCTTTACGATCTCGGGTTGGTGTCCACCAGGGAACCGTTCAAGAAACTGTTCAATCAGGGCTATATCCAAGCGGACGCGTTCACCGATGGCCGCGGCATGTACGTACCCGCCGCCGAGGTCGTCCGCACAGCAGAGGGCACACTGCGCCACAACGGTGAGCCGGTGAACCGACGCTCCGGGAAGATGGGCAAAAGCCTGAAGAACAGCGTCAGCCCGGACGAGATATATGACAGCTTCGGCGCTGACACCCTGCGGGTCTACGAGATGGCGATGGGGCCGCTGGACGCCGACCGGCCGTGGCACACCGACGACATCGTCGGCTCCCACCGCTTTCTGCAGCGACTGTGGCGCAACATCATCGACGAGGCGACCGGAGGGGCGGTCGTCTCCGATGTCACACCGGACGCGGAGGCCACCCGGATGCTGCACCGCACGATCCTCGCGGTCCGGGCCGACTACACCGATCTGCGCTTCAACACCGCCGTCGCCCGCCTCATCGAGCTGACAAATTTCGTCAGCAAGCGCTACGGCGCTTCCGGTGGACTGCCCCGTGAACTCGCCGAGGCGCTGGTCCTCATGGTCGCCCCCCTGGCTCCGCACATCGCCGAGGAGTTGTGGGCGCGGCTGGGCCACGATGGCTCGCTGGCGATGCATCCCTTCCCCGAGGCGGACGACTCGCTCGCCGTCGATCCCACGGTGACCCTGCCGGTGCAGGTCAACGGCAAGGTGCGGTTCACCGTGGATGTCCCGGTGGACGCCGACGAACAGGCGGTGCGAGACCTTGTGGCCGGCCACGACGAGTACGCGCGCCACACTGCCGACCGGACCGTGAAACGGATGATCGTGATTCCCGGCCGGATCGTCAACATCGCCCTGAACTGACCGCCGTCCCGGCTTCATGGCCGCAACTGCCACGATCACCATCGGTCACGACGACAGGCGCCGATGACGGTCGCGTCGCGCCGCGAGCCTCGTAGCGGCGTCGCGGACCGCGACGCCTGCAAGACAATGCGCGACAGCACCGGCGAGCCCGGCGAACCCGGCGGTCGTGCCGACGCCGGCCGGACCGCGCGCGACGACGACGTCGACCGCGCCCAGCCGGTACAGGTCACCGGCGGTGATCCGTAGCTCGCGCGCCATCTCGGCGGCATGGTCAACAGTACGGTGCATGATTGTCGCTGCACCCTCGGGTGGCAGCGGAGCCAACCAGGCGTCCTCGGCCGCCACCACGGCGTCCGCCGGCAGCAGGGCCAGCGCGGCACCGCCCGCGCCCTGTCCGAGCAGCACGCTCACCGTCGGCACCGGTGTGCTCAACAGTGCCGCCAGGCAGTGCGCGATCGCCGCGGCCAGGCCGCGGCGTTCGGCCTCCTCCGAGAGTTCCGCTCCCGGCGTGTCGATTACAGTCACTATGGGTAGACGAAGATCGACAGCCCGTTGCACCGCGTATTGCGCCGCGTGCAGGTCGCGCACCCCGATGGGCTGATGGCGCTGGGCCTCACGGTCCTGCCCGATGACAACGCATGGAATGCCGCGCAGCAGAGCGAGCGCCGTGACCATCGGCGTGCCGGGCACATCCGGGCCCTGGCCCAGCTCGGACGCGCCGAGAAGGGTGAGATCGCTGGTCGAGGCAGCCAGAAACGCACGTAATCCGGGACGGTCGGGCGCGCGGGTCGCCAGCACCGACGCCCACGGATCCCCCGTCTGAGCTGTTTCGCCTGGCTCGACGTCGGCCGGTGGGGCTCCCGTACCGCTCTCCGCGGTCGTCGGGCCGCGGTCCACCGCCACGACACGCAGCACCCGCTGGACGGCTTCCCGCAGGTCAGCGGGGGCGACAACGGCGTCCACCACACCGGCCTGCCGCAGCGCCCGCGGGCTCTGCGCGTCACGCGCAAGCGCCGCGCCCGTGAGCGCCTCAACCACCCGAGGACCGAGGAACCCGACCAATGCACCGGGTTCGGCAAAGGTGACATGGCCAAGCGATGCCCATGACGCCAGCACTCCGCCGGTCGTGGGGTGGCGCAGGTAGACGAGGTAGGGCAGGCTGGCCGCCCGGTGCCCGGCAATGGCAGCACTGATCGTCAGCATCTGCAGGAACGCGGGGGTCCCCTCCTGTATCCGGGTGCCGCCGCTCGCGGGCAACGCGAGCAGCACCCGTTTCTCGGCGGTGGCCCGTTCGATCGCGGCCGTGGCACGCCTTGTCGCGGCCCGGCCCACGCTGCCGCCGAGAAAGTCGTACTCGCTGGCCACCACAGCGACCCGGTGGCCAGCCACCCGGCCCGCACCGGTCCGGATCGACTCGTCCCTACCGCTACGTGCGGCGGCCCGCGACAGATCCCGACCATAGGCGGCGCTCACCGTCGGCTGCTCCGGAGCGCCATCCCAACAGGTCCAGCTACCGGCATCCAGCAGCAGGTCGAGCAACTCGGCACAATTCGGATGTTTCACAGTCAGGGCCAGTCCCCCATCAGGTGTCAGCCCTACCGGACCGCGCCGCTCCCTAAATTCGGTGGCGGCGGCGCGCGGATCGGCGACCATGGTGCAGTGACATTTCCACCATCTCAGGTCCGCCCGGGCTTCATACTGCGCGAATCCGACCTGACCTGGCGATTCTCCCGGTCGAGCGGGCCTGGCGGGCAGGGGGTGAACACGTCGGACAGCCGGGTCGAGGTATCCTTTGACGTCCGCCGTTCGCCGTCGCTTCCCGAACGGCTACGCGAGCGGACACTGACGCGGCTGGAAGGTCGATTGGTCGACGGCGTCCTCACCGTCACCTCCAGCGAACACCGATCGCAGCTACGTAATCGTGAAGCTGCCCTCGCACGGTTGACGGCAACCCTGCGCACCGCGAGCGAACCCCCACCACGGGCGCGGCGCCCGACCCGTCCATCCGCCGGAGCCGTACAGCGGCGCATCACCGGCAAAAAGCAGCGGGCGCGGGTCTTGCGTCAGCGCCGCGCCGACCCCGATGATTGATCATCGCTGCTGTCGCCCCGCTCGTTGATCCACGCCCCTGTTGCCGGACGCCCTTTGGGAACGATGTGAATCTGGTGCTGTGGCAGGAGCATCAGATTCACATCGTTACGAGCGCCCGGCTGCGTCCTGGACCGGGATGTCGCTACCGGAGCCATGGCCGTTGCCGGAGCCATGACCGTCGGGCTGTCCACCTCGATCTGCCGTATGCTTCCCGAAGCGTCCGCTGGCGACGTTGCCACGCAGCCGTACAAGGCTGCGCGACATCATCGTGAAGAGGCCGACAGCCGCCAGGCCCAGCAGCAGGACCACGAGGAACCCGCCAGTGCCCGCGCTGACCTCAAGTGCAAGAGTCTGTCCCGCAAAAGTCACGCCTCAACCCTACGTCGCAATCCGGCTGGGGCCCTGTGCCGGCGGGCTCCAGCCGGATGACTGACAAGGTCGAGGAGCCGCCGCGTACCCGGAGGCGTACGCAAGGCGACGAGAAACGCGGTCAGGCGTCGGCTGGGGCCCGCCGATCAGAGGTCGAACTCGTGGGGGTCCAGCCCCACCGCATAGCATGCCTCCCGAACAACCTGCTGCTCGGACTTGTCGAAGTGACCGTCAGCACCGCCGATGACGATGCCTATCTGGATCACCGCCCGTGCTTCGGCGGGCTTCTTCTTGGTCTTGCCGATGTCCTGGATCACACTGACCTTGCCGAAGTCGAAGTCGGTCGTCAACTTGGTGCAGTAGTCGTTGAACTTCTGCTGTAGCTGGTCAGCCGGAAAGTTCTGCAATACCTCGTTCGACCCGATGAGCGCGGCGACCTTACGGCGCTCGTCCGGGTCGATGCTGCCGTCGGCGGCTGCGACCAGCGCGCACATGGCCATGCTCGCGTCCCTGAAGGCACCGCTTTTAAGATCGTTTTTCTTGGCGTTCAGCTGTTGCTGCATGGTCGTCGTGGTGGTGCGCAGACGATCCCAGATCGCCATGACGTGTTCCTCTCATCCTTGCCAAATGGGCCGTGCGTTCGCATGTGCGGGCCTGGATGCCGCATTGAGACAGCATCCTGTCACCAGCAACGACCGATGGCTCGTGGCCGTGCCCGGACCGCGGGTCATTTCCCGACAATCAGGACAATCAGGACGATCAGGGCGATCGGCGGATCCCGTTGAAGAGGTCGCTCTCGGGCAGCGTCCCCACTTCGATCAGCGATCGGGCGAGTTGGTAGTCCTCAGTGGGCCACACCTCACGCTGGATCTTCACCGGGATGCGGAACCACGGCCCGTTCGGGTCCACCTGGGTGGCATGGGCCAGCAACGCACGGTCGCGGGTCTCGAAGAAGTCCCCGCACGAAACTCTGGTCGTGATCCGCCCGGCGTCACCCGCGCGGTCGACCCACTTCGCCAGATACTCGACATAGGGCGATTCACGCCCGCTCGCGAGCATGGCGTCATGCAGGGCGAGCATCCGCGCCTTGTGGAACGTCTGGTGATAATAGAGCTTGAGTGGCTGCCATGGTGACAGACCGACCTCGCGTCCTACCTCTAGGTAACGCTCCGCGTCACCCGCAGCCTCGAACGCCTCGATCGTGACCTTGTGGTTCATGATGTGATCAGGATGTGGATATCCACCGTTTTCATCATAGGTGAGCACCACCTGCGGCCGGAACTCCCGCATCAGTCGGATCAACGGTCTGGCCGCGTCAGCCAGCGGCATGAGCGCGAAGCATCCTTCCGGCAGCGGCGGCGGCGGATCACCCTCGGGCAGACCGGAGTCATGAAAACCCAGCCAGACCTGCCGGACTCCCAGAATGCGACGTGCTTCCTCCATCTCGGCCCGCCGCAGTTGCGGCAGGCGGGCGTGGACGTCCGGTCTGTCCAGATCGGGGTTCAGTACGGTGCCCGCCTCACCACCGGTGCAGGTCACCACAAGTACGTCAACGCCCTCGTGGACGTAGCGTGCCATGCTTGCCGCACCCTTGCTGGACTCATCGTCGGGGTGGGCGTGAACTGCCATGAGTCGCAGGCCATCCCCACTGGTCGCCTCGGACATGCCACCATTGTCCCCGATGCCTCCGGTGACCTCGTCCAGACAGACACGGCGCGCCGCCCTGCCGGGACGGTCGCGTGTGCTCGGCTTCCCCCTGCGCTGGCTCGACATCCCGTGGCTCGGTGGGATCAGGGTGGCACCCTGGTTCCTGCTGGCGACAGTCCTCATCATCGTGGTCGCGGCGGTCGGCGCCGGGTGGGTCCAGGGCCATCCGGACCGGCTGGACTATGCCACCCGCGCCTTCCGGATCAACGGGACGCAGGCGCAGCTGACGTTCGATGTGGAAAAGTCACCCAACGCCGTGGCACAATGCACTGTCCGCGCACGCTCCCGGGATGACCAGGTCGTCGGCCGGCGTACCGACATCGTTGTCGGTCCGACTACAGACGGCCGACGGGTCACGACCGTAAAGGTCACACTGACCACATCACGGGAGGCAAACGTGGTCGAAGTCGAGGACTGTCAGATCACCCGCCCCGGCTGACAAGCGGGCGGGGTCCTGGCACGCAACCAGGGCGCGGGTCGTGTCCTGGTTCGTCGCCTACGGCAAGCAGGGACGCTTGCCTGCGCGCGGTTGCTCCGACTCAGACTGCCGACTGTTAAGCTGGGCGTTTGCCCCTGTCCCCGCCATCACTTCCAACCCCCGCCCACCGCCCTTGACTCCAACAATTTCCACCATCGGCCGCCCTTCACGGCGAAATAACCCAACGAAGGCCCCGCGAGAGTCCCACCGAGATATAGCGGCCCCAAGCAATGTAACCGGCCAAAGGCCGCGCGATCATGGTTCTGTCGCGCGCGGCCGGCGGCCCCAGGCAACGTAACCGGCCAAAGGCCGCGCGATCATGGTTCTGTCGCGCGCGGCCGGCGGCCCCAGGCAACGTAAGGAGCGTGACGCGTGTCGCAGCAGACGTGGCTGACCCAGGAGGCGTACGACCGGCTCCGCGGGGAGCTCGACCACCTCACCGGGACCGGTCGTGTCGAGATCGCCAACAAGATCGAAGCTGCTCGCGAGGAGGGTGACCTCAAGGAGAACGGCGGCTACCACGCAGCCAAGGAAGAACAGGGCAAGATGGAGTCCCGCATCCGACAGCTCACCGACCTGCTGCGTGACGCGCGAGTCGGCGAGGCGCCGCAGTTCAACGGCGCTGCGGGTCCGGGCACCGTGGTCGAGGTCCGCTTCCCCGGCGATGACGACACCGAGAAGTTCCTGATCGGATCCCGCGAGGACCACAGCACACCGCTTGAGGTGTATTCGGCACAGTCACCACTGGGTGGAGCGGTCGCCGGCCACAAGGCCGGTGACACCGTGACCTACACCCTGCCCAACGGCCGCCCGGCCCGGGTTGCGATCGTCTCGGTGGAGCCGTACCACCGCTGATCTCCTCAGAGCGACCGGCCCGGACCCGCAGCCCGGGCCGGCATACCGCAGTCGGGGTAACCGACTTCCCAAGACCTCCGGCGGCGCACAAAACATCATCGCGCCGCCTCCGGTCGGGGCAACTTCCCTGCACCCGAGACCCCGGGGACGTACCGTCAACTAGTGCTCGATCTGTCAGGGGCCCAGGCCCCGCAGTCCCCTGAACCGACAACGCTCGGTGTCCTGCGTGGCTCAGGACACCGGCACCGGTCCGTACGCACTGAACTGCGCAACAACACCCTCGCCCGGATGGCGGGTGGCGAGAACCGGTTTCCCGGCATCGTCGGCTTCGACGACACCGTGCTCCCCCAGGTCGAGCGTGCCCTGCTCGCCGGGCACGACATCGTCTTCCTCGGGGAACGCGGGCAGGGCAAGACCCGCCTGATCCGCACCCTGGTGGGCCTGTTGGACGAGTGGACACCGGTGGTCTCCGGCTGCGAGATCAATGATCACCCTTTCACCCCGGTGTGCACCCGGTGCCGGCTGTTGGTCACCGAGTTCGGTGACGACACCCCGGTTTCGTGGAAGCACCGCTTCGAACGGTTCGGCGAGAAACTGGCCACGCCGGACACCAGCGTCGGCGATCTGATCGGCGACGTCGACCCGGTCAAGGTCGCACAGGGCCGCACTCTGGGTGACCCGGAGACCGTCCACTACGGTCTGATACCACGTACCAACCGCGGCATCTTCAGCGTGAACGAACTTCCCGACCTGGCCGAACGGATCCAGGTATCGCTCCTGAATGTGCTGGAGGAACGCGACATCCAGGTCCGGGGCTACGTCCTGCGGCTCCCGCTCGACCTGTTTCTCGTCGCTTCGGCGAATCCCGAGGACTACACCAACCGGGGCCGGATCATCACACCTCTCAAGGACCGCTTCGGCGCCGAGGTCCGCACCCACTACCCGCTGCGCCTCGACGACGAACTGGCCCTGATCCGCCAAGAGGCGGCGCTGAACTGGCGGGAGTCGCCGCTGGGCCTTCCCGCCGTCCCCGACCACCTGCTGGAGGTGGTCGCGCGCTTCACCCGGCTGGTGCGCGACGCCCCGCAGGTCGATCGGCGCTCCGGCGTGTCGGCCCGGCTGTCGGTGGCCGCCGTCGAGACCGTGGCCGCCTCGGCGGTGCGCCGGGCGGCGCTGGCCGGCGAAGACGTTCCGACGGCCCGGGTCGTCGATCTCTCAGCGATCGTGCCGGCGGTACGCGGCAAGGTCGAGTTCGACCAGCTGGAGGAGGGGCGGGAGGACGAGATCCTCGCGCACCTGCTGCGGCGGGCTGTCGCCGAGACCTTTCGCGCCCGACTCGCCGGCACCGACCTGAGCGGTCTGCAACGGCGTTTCGAGGTGGACGGCCCGGTTGAGACCGGTGATCTCGTCCCGGCCACGGAGTTGCTTCGGCGGGTCGGCCCGGTGCCGGGGCTCGCCGCGATCCTCATCAGGCTCGGCATTGACGGTGCGGAGTCGCCGGGGCTCGCCGCGGCCGGGCTTGAACTGGCCATGGAGGGTCTGCACCTCAACCGGCGGCTCGCCAAGGAAGAACTGCCGGGCCGGACGGTGTACGGCGGATGAGCGCCGGGACCGGGCCGGCGGGATTCCGGTACGGCCCATGGGACGGGGGCCCGGACCCCCTGGCATACCCGTTCGACGTGGCGGGCGCGCTGGACGAGATGTCCGAGCACATCCTTGATGGCCGAACCCCGCGCGAGGCTCTGGACGCGTTGCTGCGCCGGGGCACACCCAACCGCCGTGGCCTGGAGGATCTGCGCCGCCAGGTGGAGCGCCGGCGGCGCGAGGCCCGCGCGCGCGGGCGTCTGGACGGCACTCTGGAGCAGGTCCGTGAGCTTCTGGACGAGGCGGTGGGGCAGGAGCGGGCCGCGCTGTTCCCGGACCCCTCCGACGATGCCCGCCTGCGCGAAGCCGAACTCGACGCCGTGCCGGGCGACCCGGCCCGGGCCGTGAGCGCGCTGGCCGACTACGAGTGGCGTTCGCCCCTTGCGCGCGAGACGTTCGCAAAGATCTCCGACCTGCTCCGCCGCGAGGTGCTCGACACGCAGTTCCGCGGCATGAAACAGGCGTTGGAGAACAGCACGCCCGCGGCCATGGCCCGAGTGGCAGACATGCTGAACGCGCTCAACAGCATGCTGGAGGCGGATGCCCGCGGCGAGCACACCGACGCCGCGTTCGAGAACTTCATGCGCTCGTTCGGTGACTTCTTCCCGGACAATCCGCGCTCGCTGGACGAGCTGGTGGATTCGTTGGCGCGGCGCGCCGCGGCTGCTGCGCGGCTGATGGCGGGCCTGTCCCCGCAGCAACGTCAGGAACTGGCCGATCTGATGACCGCCGCCATGGCTGACATGGGCCTGGCGGCCGAGCTGTCCCGGCTGCGCGATGCGCTCCGGGCCGCCCGCCCGGACCTCGGCTGGGGCCAGCCCGCGCGCGGCCGGGTGCGGGACCCGATGACCGGCGAGCGCCCCCTCGGGCTGGGGGAGGCCACCAGCGCGCTGGAGGAGCTGGCTGAGCTCGACGAACTGGCTGCCGCGCTGTCCCAGGACTACGCCGGGGCGTCCCTGGAGGACATCGATCCGGACGCGGTCGCGCGAGCGCTGGGCCGAGATGCCGTCGACGACCTGCGTACCCTCCAGCAGATCGAAAAGGAGCTGGAACGCCAGGGTTTCCTGACTCGCAACGCCGGCAACCTGGAGCTGACCCCGCGGGCGGTCCGCCGCATCGGGCAGACCGCGCTGACTCGCATCTTCCACCGGTTGGACGCCCACGGACGCGGTGATCACGATGTCGCCGACGCCGGCGCGGCCGGCGAGCTCACCGGGACATCCCGGCGGTGGTGCTTCGGTGACGCCCAGCCCCTCGACGTCGTCCGCACTGTCCGCAACGCGGTTCTACGGGCGGGGCCGGCCGGCCCGGACGGAGCGGTGCGCCTGGATGTCGCCGACTTCGAAGTCGCCGAGACCGAACGCCGGACCTCGGCCGTGGTGTGCCTGTTGGTCGATCTCTCCTATTCCATGGCGCTGCGGGGGACCTGGGGGGTGGCGAAATCGACAGCGCTCGCGCTGCACACCCTGATCAGCACGAAGTTCCCGCAGGACACGATCCATCTGGTCGGTTTCTCCGACTACGCCCGGCTGCTGCGCCCGGTGGAGCTCGCCGGGCTGGACTCCGAAGTGGTACAGGGCACGAACCTCCAGCACGCACTGATGATCGCGGGTCGGCTGGTGTCGAAACATCCGGATTCCGAACCGATCGTACTGGTGGTCACCGACGGTGAGCCGACCGCGCACCTGATGCGTAACGGCACGCCCGCCTTCTCCTGGCCGCCCACTCCGGAAACCCTCGAGCTGACCCTGGCCGAGGTGGACCGACTGACCCGCCGTGGGGCGACAATCAACGTGTTCATGCTTGACAACGAGCCACGGCTGGTGCAGTTCGTCGATGAGGTCGCGCGGCGCAACGGCGGTCGGATGCTGTCCCCCGATCCGGGGGCGCTGGGTCAGTATGTCGTCCGGGACTACCTACGCGCACGTAGCGGACGACGTTCCCGCTGATCCCGAACGTGCGACATCCGAGGGTGCGCCAGGAGCGGCCGACACGTGGTCGGACCCGGCGGTCGGCACGAACACCGACTGCCGGCCGTGCCCGGCCCTCTTCGCCCGCAACATGGCAAGATCGGCATTGCGGACGGCAACCTCAGGATGGCCCTCGGCCGGTTCCGCCACGGCGATACCGACGGTCGCGTCAACACTGACCAACGTCGCGCCGACGGACATGGGCTGGCGGATCGCGGCAAGCAAGCGGTCTGCGACCCCGCGGGCCTGCGGGCCGTCCACATCGCGCAGGACGACGGCAAACTCGTCGCCACCGAGGCGGTAGACCACGTCCTGCGCCCCACTCACCCTGGCCAGCCGTGCTCCGATGATCCGCAACACCTCGTCGCCGACGTCATGGCCGTACGTGTCGTTCAGTGGCTTGAACCGATCAAGATCAATAAGCAGTACCGCGAACGTCGATACCGCCCCGTCCTCGGTGATGCCATGAAGGCGCCGAACAAACGCAGCCCGGTTCGGCAGGCCGGTGAGAGCGTCATGGCGGCCCTGGTGGCGCAACTGGTCCTGGCGCTCCCGGCGTTCGCCGATCTCATGGCAGGTCAGCAGGATGCCGGCCACCTCCGGCTGGCCGCGCAGATCGCTTGCCTCGATGTCGAACCAGCGGTAGCCGCGGTCGAGCGCATGCAGCCGAATATCGCGGACCGCGGCGGCGCCCACCTCCGCGGCGAGCCGCAGGAACTCCGCCAGGGTGGCTGCATCGTCGGGATGGGCCGCGTCGGGCAGGTGCCGGCCGACGTAGCACCGGGCCCGGTGACCGAGCAGTACCTCGACAGCGGAGCTGACAAAGGTGATCCGGCCATCCGCGCCGGTGGCGATCACGAGATCGTGGGCGTTGTGGAGCAGTGCCTGAAGCCGTCCTTCGTCGCGACGCAGCGCCGATTCCCGCCGACCGTGGCGGACAGTGAGCCCGGCGACCGCAGTGGTGACCAGGGCGAGCAGGGCGAGCAGGCTTATGTCGCGGCTCCACCGGCCGGATCTGATGTCCCCGTAGAAGGCCGAAACCGATTGTTGCTCCGCGCCATGACGTACCTGTGTCTGCAGCCACACGCTGATCGCGGCCATCGCGAGCAGGACAACGCCGCCGACCAGCGGTGCGATCAGCCGGCCCGACCGGTACCGGCGGGCACGACCCGTGGGCACGCAACGCTCGGGTCGTCCGGATGCGGAGAAATGCCCACCGACCGCACCGACCGCGGGTTGACGTGGCGCCGGCGGGTACACCTCGCCGGCAAGGTCGGTGACGGGGATACGAGGACGACTGGCAAGAGGCTGGGCGCCCGCGACCGCCACGACGAAGCGGCCTTTCCCGGTCCGCTTGGCCTCGTACATAGCCTGGTCCGCGACGCCGAGGAAATGGTCGGGCGTTTCGAGCGACAGCGTCGAGGTCGCGATGCCGATGCTGACGTCAACCTGAACGATCGATGTCCCGACGGTGATCGGTGCGCGTATCGATTCGATGACACGGTCGGCAACCGCACCCGCCGATACCTCGTCCGCGCCCGCGAGCAGGATCGCGAACTCGTCGCCGCCGAGCCGGGCCGCCAGGTCCCCATCGCGCAGCGTCTGGACGAGACGGGCCGCGACGACCCGCAGAACCGCATCACCGGCATCGTGGCCAAGACCGTCGTTGACCGGCTTGAAGTGGTCGAGGTCGATGAACAGCAGCGCGAACGACGACCCACCGCAACGGGCGGTACCGACGGCCGCTGCCAACGCGCTCATGAAGAGCGTCCGGTTGGGAATACCCGTCAGTGCATCGTGTGACGCCTGGTAACCCAGCCGGTCCTGCAGGTCCTTGCGCTCGCCCGTCTCGTGACAGGTGACCAGCACACCGGCCAACTCGGGATGGTCGGTGACGTCACGTGCTTCCAGGTCGAACCAACGCACGGCACCCGAGGCAGGGGTCAATCGTACGTCGAAAGCGGTGCCGCCGCCGGGCTCGGCGAGTAACCGCTGGATCCGGCCCACGTCGTCAGCATGGGCGAAGTCGGTGAGCGCGCAGCCGAGCCAGGAGGCGGTGTCATAGCCGAGCAGGTCTCTAACGGCCGGGCTGACAAAAGTCATCACCCGATCCACACCGACGACGACGATGATATCCCGGACGCCGCCGAGCATGGTGCGCAGTCGGGCCCGACCCCGCTTGGCCGACCGCTCCCGGCGCAGCCCGAACGCGGCCAGGCCGCCCAGGCAGCTGGTAAGGACAACCAGCAGGATCAGGTCATGGCTGCGCTGGCGGGCCCGGAGATCGGCGAACATGCGTGCTGTGGGCTGCTGGAAAATCGTCGTATAACCGGTCGTTTGCTGGCGCGCCGCGAGAGTGGTGAGCTGCGCCGCGCCACGGCCTGACGTCCACACCCGGACCGCGCCCGGAATCAGATCCGCAAGGCGCGCCGGTTCAACCAGCCGTCGGCCCCGCAACGCCTGGTCCCAGGATGCGAACGCGACGCCCGAGGCATCAAGATTGCCGAACCCGCCAGGAACACCGCCGAACGAGGCACGCTTCTCCTCACGCTGCCGGGACACAGCCTCGTCGGCGACCTGCACCACCACCGCCCACGGGCGACCGGTGCCCACCGGTGCGACCGTGGCCCGAACGATCTGATCATCCAGGACGAATACCGGCGACATGGCCGACCGTCCAGCCAGTGCGGCCGACCAGGCCTCACCAAGATCAGATACGGATATCCGACGCGCCGCTGGAACGGTGGCCACCGGCCTACCAACCGGGTCGACGAGGGCGACGACCAGGCTGGGGTCTCCAGCGGGCGTTCGTTGCAGCTGCCGCAGCAGTCGGGCGTCGGCGTCCGGCTGGTCCGGAATGAACGGCGTGCTCTCGACGGCCGCCCGCATCCGTTCTGGATCGTCCACTTTTGAGGTGTTGTAGGCGATTCGCTCAACAAGGCTGGACCGGTCGGAAAGGCGCTCCCGCTCTGCCTCCCGCAGGCCGGTCTTCCCGGCCGCCACGGCCACCGACGCGAGTGCGACAACCATCGCCAGCCCGCCGGCCAGCGGGGCGAACCGTCGTAGTTGCCCTCGTTCGACCGCACTTCCGGCGAGGCCGGGCTGTCCGCCGAACCAGGCACGACGGTTGCCAAAAACCGGACCAGTTCGAATGACCCTTACCCCTCGTGACAGCCAGCCGTAATAACGGTCAGTCGTGACAACACAAGAAGTGTGCGAACGAGAAGAAGGAATCTGATCGAACACTTACTCATACGTGATGGTACCGTGCCAACCCGTCACGCTCCTAGCGAGCACCCTGTTACCAACCCGGGCGGTGACACAGGGCACAAAGGCGACCATCGCCGAAACCGGCCCAGCCCTACGCGCTGGCCCTACGCGCTGGCCCTACGCGCTGGCCCTACGCGATGGGCATCCTGCGCGCAGTGGTGGCCACTTCACCTCGGTGGGCCACGTCGTCGAGCTTGTCCAGCAGGCGCTCCCAGACCTGGCGCGGGAGGTCGTGGCCCATTCCGTCGATCTCCAGCAACTCGGCGAACGGGACGGCGGCCGCGGTATGGCGACCACCGGCGACCGGAATGAGCGGATCGGCCGTACCGTGCACGACCAGGGTGGGAATCGTCAGCTGGCGCAGGGCGGCCGTCCGGTCGTCGGCCGCCAGGGCGGCAAGCAACTGCCGCGCGGTCCCGTGCGGGTCGTACCTGCGGTCCCACGCCATCCCAGCCCGCCGACGCGCCCACTCGCGGTCGTGCGGGAACTCACCCGGCCCGATGATGTTGTATGCCTGCTCGGCCCCGTCTATGAACGCCTCGCGGCTCGCGGCCACCGGGCGCAGCAATGCGGCAGCCGCCTCCGGGGTCGGCCGGGTCTCCTCATAGTTGCCCGGGGTCGAGGAGACCGACGTCAGGCTGCGTACCCGATCGGGAAAGTGCAGCGCAAGCGTCTGGACGATCATGCCACCCAGAGAGCTCCCCAGGACGTGCGCGGACTCCCAGCCCAGAGCGTCCATCAGACCGATGGCATCAGCCGCCATGTCCAGGAGAGTGTAGGCAGCGGCGTCGGCATCCCCGGAGAGCGCGGCCGTGAGGTCCGGCTGGCCAAGATGATCAAAGTGGGTGGAAAGCCCGACGTCCCGGTTGTCGTAGACGACGACCCGGAAACCTCTGCGCACCATCGCGCGGAGAAGATCAGGATGCCAGCCGACAAGCTGCTGGCCCAGCCCGCTGACGATGAGGAGCGGCAGGCCGCTGGGGTCACCGTGCAGCTCGTACGCGATTTCGATGCCATTGGCCTGAACCGTGCCCATAGACGGAAGGTAGCGAGCAGGCGCCGCTGACGCTCGCAATCCATCGAACTTCCGCCGAAGATCACCCATACACACGCAATCGCGCACTCAGCCAGGACCGTACAGCCGCCGCTCCCGCTGACGCTCCCACTGGCGCCCCCACTGGTGCCCATCGCCCCACCCGTGCACGCTCGACTACCTTAAGTCGAAAACCTGATGCTCAAAGTGATATTCGCGAGGGCGGGTACGGGTGGTCTTCCCTACGATCGAGTTCGCGGCGTTCTTCGCCGTGGTCATGGCAGGCTCCTGGAGCCTGATGCCCCGCCCGCACCTGTGGAAACCCTTCATCCTGGGTACCTCCTACTTCTTCTACGGATATGCCGACAAACGGTTCGTCGCGCTCCTACTCGCCTCGACCGCCCTCAATCAGGCGGCCGCGCTCGCCCTTGCCCGGTGGCGGGACCGGCGCATCCTCATCGCGGCGATCAGCTGCGATCTGGGTCTGCTGGGCTGGTTCAAGTACTACGGATTCTTCGCCCTCTCCGTCGACCGGATGCTCGACCGCATCGGGCTGCCGGCGCCACTCCCGCTGCTCCAGGTCGCATTGCCGGTCGGCATCTCATTCTTCACGTTCCAGGCGATGTCATATGTCATCGACGTCCATCGCGGGACCATCCAGCCGGCGAAGACCAGCGACTTCGCCGTGTACCAGGCGTTCTTCCCACATCTGGTGGCCGGGCCGATCGTCCGGGCCAGTGAGTTCATTCCACAGCTGGCCACCCCGCGAGACCCGGACCAGGTGCCGGCCACCCGGGCGATCTTCCTGATCGTCGGCGGCCTCGTCAAGAAGATCGCGCTCGCGGACCTGCTTGCCACGCAGATCGTCGATCCGGTCTTCGACACCCCGAGCCAGCACTCGTCGCTGGAGGTACTGGTTGCCATCTACGGCTACGGCGTGCAGATCTACTGCGACTTCTCCGCCTATTCGGACATGGCCATCGGAATCGCCCTCCTGCTCGGTTTCAGCTTCCCCGACAACTTCGACCGCCCGTACACCGCAGCCAGCCTGCGCGAATTCTGGCGACGGTGGCACATAACGCTGTCACGCTGGTTGCGGGACTATGTGTACGTACCGCTGGGAGGCAACCGGCACGGTCCTCGGCGCACCTACGTCAACCTCATGATCACAATGATCCTCGGCGGGCTGTGGCACGGAGCTGCCTGGACGTTCGTCATCTGGGGCGTTCTGCACGGTGCCGGGTTGGCAGCCGAACGCCGATGGGCCCAGTCCCGCCGCCGACCCGCCGCCCCTGCTGTCATGACCGCCGCTGCTGTCATGACCGCCGCGGTGCCATGGCCGCAGGTGCCGGCGCCGCGAACACCACGGCTGGCCAGCCGCCACTCCGGGACCGACTCCCAGCCCCACCCTCCGGCAACGGTGGTCATCTCCACAGCGACCACCACCGCGACCACCACCGCGACCACCGCAGTCGCCGGAGGACCCGCCTACGCCGCGTCCCGGCTGTATTCCGTTGCACGGCCCGTTGCGCGACTATGGTTCGGGCGCCTGATCGTCTTCCATTTCGTCTGCGCGACCTGGGTCCTGTTCCGCTCCCCCGACGTCGAGGCCGCCATCGACATCTTCGTCCGCCTGGTGAGCGCGCCAGGACCGGCGCCGCTGGTGACCAGAGAGGTCCTGCTCGCCATCGCCACCGGCCTCCTCACCCAACTCACCCCGAAGAGCTGGCGGCTGCATGCGGCGGACGTCTTCTCCCAACTCAGCGTTTTCGGCCAAGCCGTGGTAATCGTCGGGTTCATCCTGATTGCCCACGCGATCATCGGCCGGCAGGATGTCGCACCATTTATATACTTCCGGTTCTGAGCGCCTGTTCTGAAAACCTGGCCCAAAACAACACGGCCGCGGATGAAAGCAGCAGCCGGCACCGGCAGGGCGGCGAGGCAGAGTAGGTTCCAACCTTGTTGGGGGGGCGCGATGAGCGAACAGAAACCGATTCGGGCACCGGAGACCGCCGGGAACACGCACAAGGACCCGAAAAGCCGGACGAAGCCGGACGCCGATATGGCGGCGCCCGGAATGGCGGCGCCCGGAATGGAACATGTCCGGCGACCGCCGACAGGTCGTACCCGCCGCCTGCCGGGATCCGCGCCGGGGGGCACCGTGTCGGCACGACAGGCGGCCAGACTCGTCGTCACCAGCCTCAGCCTGCTACTCCTGCTCGACGCCGCCGGCATGGTCCACGCCGGCGAGGGCATGTCACCCGGGCTGACCCGCACCATCGTGCTCGGCGTGGGCCGTCCACTCCACCGGATCACCAACGCCGTCGGGCTCGACGCGATCCCCGGGCTCCTCACCTCGACGTTCGGGCATGACAGGGCCTCGGCACCATCGTCAGAACTGACCGGCACCGATCCGAGGACGCCGCCGCCGGTATTGGAGACCGGCGCCGCCAGCACCGCCCGTGCAGATGCGGCCGACGGCAGAATCCCGACAGCCCAGCCCTCGGCGGTGTCCGCCGCGTCGCGGGCCGCAGCCCCGGAAACGTCCTCGGCACCGCCATCCGACCCGGCCGGCGTCGCGGCTGCCCCGCGCCGTCCCGACGCTGCCACGCCGCTGCGCCTCCTGGTGACCGGAGACTCGCTGAGCGACAGCATCGGGCCGTCGATGGTGAACGGGTCCCACGGCACCGTCCACGCCGATACCGACACCCACGCCGGTACCGGCCTGGTGCGTCCGGATTTCTTCGACTGGGCGGCCCAGGCCCGCGCGCAGGTCACCAAGGGCGATCCAGAGGCGATTGTGGTCGCCGTCGGTGGCAACGACGCACAGGGAATCACGCTGCCGGACGGCAGCACCCTCGCAACCGGGTCACCCCAATGGTTGGCCGAGTATCGCCGCCGCGCCATCGTCGTCATGCAGATCTGGTCTTCGGGGGGCAGCCGCCGCGTCTACTGGATGAGTCTGCCCCCCGCCCGCGAACCGAGGCTCAACAACTATTACCACCAGATCTCCGAAGCCGCCGCAGATGCCGCCCGAAGAGTTCCCGGAGTCCGCTTCGTCAACGTCAGCGACCGGCTGTCGAACAACGGGTCTTACAGCAGTTACCTCACCGACGACAGGGGACAGACAGTACTCGCCCGCTCCACTGATGGTGTTCACCTGACGCTTGATGGTGCCGCCATCGTCGCCGATATCTTCGTAAAGGAGATCAACGCCGACTGGCACATGATATCCTGAGACATCTTCCTGGGACGGCTACCTCCACCCGGAAGGCCCGATTATGGTGAATTTACGTCCTTGTTTCAGGGTCGGCGCCCCTCAAGGTCCAGGCGAGCAGCCCGGACGGCCGACCGAGCGCGCTCTGCGATATCACGTCGGCGATCCGAGCAACCGTTGACAACATGACCACGGGTATCGGCGAGCAGCGTCTCAACCAGGTCGGTGGCCAACACGACGATCTGGTCCGCAAGCGCATGGTCGGCCAGACTCGGCGGCCTGACACCGGCCGGCGCGCCAGAGCCCGCTTGATGACCGAGGTCGGCGAGTTCGGCGGCAAGCGCGCGCACCCGATCAGCACGGGTACCCACAGAGGCAGACCGCTGCCGCCAGGAACCCGGCGTCCACCCCTGGATCCGATCGTGCAATCGTCGTACCTCACTGACCAGATCCCCGGCGAACATGAGTTCCACATCGGTCACGGACGAAGGTTATCCCGTGACAGCCGTGGCGGGTCTTGCCGTTGTCCGGCTGGTGGTGCACGCTCCATCCATGGTTCGTTGACCAGTGCGTACTGGAGGCGTCAATGTCGCAACAACGCTCCGAAGAGACCCACCACAGCCTTATCGAACGAATTCCGAGAATCACCGGACATGAGGTCAGCCACTGGCTGGGATGCCTCGACCGCGGGCCGGGTCTGCTTCGCTTCTCCGAGCGCGTGAACTGGCTCCAGGACGAACACGGTCTCCCCCACTGCTATGCGGCGGCCGTCGTTCACGAAGCCGATCTACGCAGGCGGGCAATCCGCACCTGACGGCGGTCTCGCCCGAGGTCGGCCTGACACCGAGCCGGCCGCAGCCCCGAGCCGGCCGAATCCCAGAGCCGGCCGGTCGATTCGCACACTACCGTAAGGCCGGTTGCGCGAGAATCGACTCATGGACATCGAGGCAGCGCGGACACACATCCGCGAGAACCATCACGCCGTTCTCGCGACGTTTCGCCGGGACGGCACCCCTCAAATGTCACCGGTCACGGTCGGAGTGGACACCGACGGTGCAGTTATCATAAGCAGCAGGGAACCTGCCTACAAGGTCCGCAACCTGTACCGGGACCCGCGCGCGACTGTGTGCGTCATTCCGGATGCCTTCTACGGGCCGTGGATTCAGGTGAGTGGTCGGGCCCATATCATCTCGCTGCCGGCAGCCATGGAGACCCTCGTCTACTACTACCGCTCGCTGTCGGGCGAACACCCCGACTGGGACGATTATCGTGCCGCCATGGTCCGCGACCAGCGCTGCGTGATCAGTATCAAGATCGACAGCGCCGGTCCAGACCACTCCGGCTAGGCCTGTCCGGTGGATATTTGGTCGATGCGATCGAAGATCCGTCGGACAGGCCCTAGCTTCGGAGTTTCGACAACAGACGGAGCATCTCCACATATACCCAGACAAAGCCGACGAGCAGGCCGAAACCGGCCCGCCAGGCCTCCTCACGAGGCGCACCGCTGGCAATCGCGCGCTCGATGTAGTCGAAGTCGAGGATGAACTGGAGGCTCGCGACCACAAGCACGGCGACGCTGAACAGGATGCCGAGCGGAGAGGCGTCATTGATGACTGGAAGGTGACTACCGGACACGGCCCTGATCACCAGATCGGCCAGGCCGAGCATAATCACACCAAGCAGTGATCCATAGACGATCCGGGTCATCCGAGGAGTCGCTCGAAGCCGGCCACTGCGATACGCCACCAGCATCGCCACGAAGACGACCGCGGTTCCCAGCAACGCCTGCAGCACGATGCCGGAGTAGGCGTCTTCGAAGAACCGCGACACCGCGCCCACGAACAGACCCTCGAGCGCCGCAAAAATGACGATCAACGACGGCTTGAGCCGCTGACTGAACGAGATCACGAAGGAGAGGGCGAGCGCGGCGAACATCGCCACAAACCCAACGGCAGGTGCGGCCGGCGCGATTGCCCAGCCGGCCATCCCGGTGACGGCGGCGATGGCGAACAGCCCCATGGTGTGCATGACGACGTCGTCGACGGTCATGCCGCTCGGCGCCCGGTACAGACCGGAGAGCTGCTCCGGGGTCGGAGTGGGTGGCGCTCCGGCTCCCGACAGCGGATACCCGCCGGCACCGTACTCGGGCACAGGCGCCGGCGCCGTGGGCCGGCCGGTGAACCCGCGCCGGCTGAACACCGGGTTCGACGAACGCATCTCGGCCATCAGGATACGACTCCTTCCACCACCCGCATCCAGCCGGGCGCATAGATCGTAGCTGCCATCGAGCTCAAGCGACCGCGGCGCAACCCGACCCGATCGACGAGCTCGTCCGAGGCAAGAGTAGAACGCTCCGCGCAGTCACCGTGTTCCACCGCCCTGTCTCACCTGGCCGCGCGCCCGCGCGGTCACAGCGCGACGAGGGAGCGAACATCGGACACGACATGCGGGGACGACATGCGGGGACGCCGCACTCGAAGGAGGCCGGACTCGATGGCTGCGGCGCCGGAGACCGAAACCAGGTGGTGCGACCGCGTCACACCGGCAGCCCACAAGGCATTCAGATGAATAGTCTGATGGTGGATCGAGATGCCGGCCGGAATGATCCGGCCGGCATCCGACAGTCAGGTACCAGGCGGTAGCCAGGTACCACGAGCACATGAATGTGCCGGTGGTCGGAGTCGAACCGACACTCGAGCTGTTTTTAGGACAGCCTCCTCTGCCTGTTGGGATACACCGGCTGGGCTACATCGGAGATGTTTCTACCACGCTACGTAGGATTTGTGAAAGAGACAACATGGAGAAAGTGTGCGGAGTGACTGAACCGTCCTGTCTCATAACACATCGTGACGATCAAGACCGATTTGCCTGCGCGAAGTAAAGTGATCGTCACGCTATCCTGTAGCCCGGACCGGTAATCGCGCGGGATCAGCGGATCGTGGCGCAGCCGCCCAACCCGACGTGGGGGGGTCCGGCGGTCAGAGCGCCCGACAATAGGGACGTGGATCGGGGCTGGGGCTGGGCCTGGGCCTGGGCCTGGGGCACGCACCTCGCCACACCCAGCCGGCCCCTGACCGATCAGATGGCTCGGACGGATACGCGTCACGCCCGACCCGACTCCGCTCACGGAAATGCCCGCCGTAGTCGCCTACAGCGGGCATCTGGTGCTAATCGTCTACAAGCTGCGCGCCATGGCGCGCCTTGCCGGCAGGTCACGCCACCGACGTTTCCCCGGACGGCTTGGCCGCCCCCACCGTCCTGGTGGCCGCGGGCTTGCGGCCAGCGGCCACCGAACCGTTGGTCTCACCATGCCCGGCGCTCGTCGATGGAAGCACCGGGGTCGCGGCCGTGGAGCCCTGCCCGCCCGCTGCGGCGGACGGGTTGGCAGCCTCACGGAAACTCGCCCGGGGGTCCGCGAAGGCCCCCAGCGAGACGATCTCCCGCCGGAAGAACAGGGCGAGGGTCCAGTCCGCGAGGACCCGCGCCTTGCGGTTGAACGTCGGCACCCGGCTGAGGTGGTAGGTGCGGTGCATCAGCCACGCCGGCCACCCGCGCAGCTTCATCCCGTACACGTCGGCCACACCCTTGTGCAGGCCGAGTGACGCCACGCTGCCGGCGTACCGGTGCTCGTACGGCGCGATCGGTTCGCCACGGAGATCGGCGAGGATGTTGTTCGCCAGCACCCGGGCCTGACGAACCGCGTGTTGCGCCGAGGGACTGGTCGTCGCCCCCTCACCCCTGGTGAGATCGGGAACCGCGGCGCAGTCACCGGCTGTCCACGCCTGCTCGACGCCGTCCACCTGAAGGAACGCCGTCGCCTTGATGCGACCTCGTTCGTCCAGCGGAAGGTCGGTGTTGGTGAGCAGCGGGTGTGCCTTCACCCCGGCCGTCCAGATGATGGTCTCGGCATCGAACTCCTCGCCGCTGTCGAGCACGACGTGTCCGTCGACGAGACTTTTCACGCGGGTATTGACTTTCATTTCAATGCCACGGTGCTCAAGCTGCTTCAAGGTATACAGACCCATCGCCGGCGAAACCTCGGGCAGCACCCGCCCACTCGCCTCGACCATGACCCATCGCATATCCGACGGCGACAGCTCGGGATAGAACTTGCAGGCGTCGCGTGCCATGTCCTCAAGCTCGGCGATTGCCTCGATACCCGCGAACCCGCCACCGATGAACACAAATGTCAGCGCTCGGCGCCGAAGCTGGGGATCGTTGCTGGACGCGGCGGAGTCCATCCGCTCGATGACCTTGTTTCGTATGTGGATCGCCTCGGCCACGCTCTTGAAACCGATGCCCAGTTCGGCGAGGCCCGGGATCGGCAGCGTCCGCGCGACAGACCCGGGACACCCGACCAGGATGTCGTAGCGAAGTTCGTACGGTGTGCCCTGGTTCGGTGCGATGTATGCCCGTCGCTGGGCGTGGTTGATGCCGGTCACACTGCCACTGACAACCCTGCAGGCATTCAGCACACTACGTAGTGGCACAACAACATGGCGCGGTTCGAGGTTACCCGCCGCCGCTTCGGGGAGAAACGGCTGATATGTCATGTACGAGTTGGGTTCGACCACCGTCACGGTCGCCTCGCCCTGACGCAGTCGACGCTGAAGACGCAAAGCCGTGTACATACCGACGTAACCGCCGCCCACAACAAGGATGTGCGGAGGATGTCCAAAGCTCATACAAAAAAGGTACTCGCCACCACCGTGCTATGCCTCGTGATACGCGATCAGCGGTGCGGGCATCCGCGTGACATGCACCACGCGGAGATCAACATGATGGCGCCCGCGATGATCGTGGTTCCGTTATTTATCATCGACCGCCACGCCCAGGCCGGCCACACCCGCCGCATTGGCGAGCACCGCGTCGAGCATCCCGGCCGTGACCCGTCCGGTGAACGTGTTCTGCTGGCTCGGGTGGTAGCAACCGAGGACAACCAAACCCCCGCCGCGCTCATCGCTGAGAACGACCCGGCTCGCGTGTCCGAATGTCGGGCGGCGCGACGGTACAGGGTAACCGGCCCGTGCCAACGCCGGCCACAGCGCCGTCCACGCAAACCCACCCAGGACAACGACGACGCGCAGCGTTGAGCGCAGGAGTTCGAGGTCCCGGACGAGCCATGATCTACAGACGTCCCGCTCGGTCGTGGTCGGCTTGTTCGCGGGCGGAGCGCAGCGGACGGCGGCCACGACGCGGGTGGCGACCAGGCGCTGACCGTCACCGGCCGACACCGACGTCGGCAGTTGCGCCAGCCCGACCCGGTACAGCGATGCGAACAGCCAGTCACCGCTGCGGTCTCCGGTGAAGATCCGTCCCGTACGGTTGCCGCCGTGCGCGGCCGGCGCCAGTCCCACGATGAGTACCCGGGCGTCGGCAGGGCCGAACGAGGGTACCGGCCGGCCCCAGTAACGCTCATCGGCGAAGGCGGCCCGCCGTTGCGCGGCGACCTCCTCGCGCCAGTCGACCAGGCGGGGGCAGGCTCGGCAGACCGACATCCGGGCGTCCAGCTCCGCCGTGTCACCGGCGCCGGCGGCCAGCCGTTCCACCTCGACTGCGGTGAACGCCACCGCAGTCGCGCCCGACGCGGGATCGCCCGGCCAGCCCGAGCCGGGCACGACCGGCCGGCGATCATCGGCCGTACGATCATCGGCCATATGAACATCACTTTCGGTACCGCGGATCCCGTCCACGTCAACAAACCTAGAGCGCCCGGCAACCAACGAGTGGATCAGGGCGCTCAATCGGCCGAACCGGGAGACATCAGCCGAGCAGAGAGAAGACGATACCGTCGAGGATGTCGTGCTCACTGGCGATCACTGCGGACGCGCCGACTCGCTCGACCAGCGTGCGCATTACCAACGCCCCCGCAACAATCACGTCGACCCGGCCGGGATGCATCACCGGGAGCGCAGCCCGCTGTGCGTGCGACATCGCCGCCAGTCGATCGGCCACAGCGGCGACGTCCGACGCGGCGGTCACCGACAGATGGATGCGGTCCGGGTCGTAACCGGGTAGATCGGCGGCGAGGGCCGCCACCGTCGTGACCGTCCCGGCCACCCCGACGAGCGTCGCGGCGGAGCGGATCGGCACCGTCTGTTCGGCCAGATCGAAAGCGGCGTGCGCGTCCGCCACCACCGCCGCGAGTTGCCCGGCGGTGGGCGGATCGTCATGCAGATGCCGTTCAGCCAGCCGCACGCACCCGACGTTCACCGAACGTGCCGCGTGCACGCCGTCGGCGTCGCCTAGAACCAGCTCGGTCGATCCGCCGCCGATGTCGGCCACCAGGAACGGCTCGGGATGCCCGTGCAGCTCGCCGGTGGCACCGGCGTAGGACAGCGCAGCCTCCTCGTCGCCGGTGATCACCTCGGGATCGACGCCCAGGATCGAGCGCACCCCCGCCACCAGCACGTCCCGGTTGCGGGCGTCCCTGGTCGCGCTGGTGGCCACCATCCGAACCTTGGCGGCACCGAGCCGGTCGATCTCCTTGGCGTAGTCACGCAGCGCCGCGAATGTCCGGTCCAGCGCGTCAGGGGCCAACTCGCCGGTCCGGTCGACCCCAGCTCCCAGTCGGACGATCTCCATGCGGCGGACCAGGGCGTGCAGGCGCGGCGTGGTCCGACCGAGCGCAGGCGTGGTGCTCGCTGCGCTGCCCGTCCCGGCGCTGCCCGTCCCGGCGCCGCCCGCCTCTTCGCTGACCGCCTCGGCGACCAGCAGCCGGATCGAATTGGTGCCGCAGTCGACCGCGGCCACGCGGGTCATGGCAGATCAGCCTCTCGTTCCGTGGTGGGGTCGGGTCCGGCGTGCACGCACGGCCCGCGGACCCCCCAGTCGGCCATGAGCTCCAGCGCCTCGTCGCCGAACGGGTTCACCCCCGAACCAGCCACCAGACTGTGCGCGACCAGCACGTGCAGGCACTTCACCCTGGTCGGCATACCACCGGCGCCCGGTGCGCCGGGCAGCTCGCCAAGGGCGTCGCGGCGGGCCAGATAGTCCCGGTGTGCTCTGTCATATCTGCAAGCAAGATCACCGCCGTGGATGCGGTCGGCGGCGAGCCGCTCGGTCATCTCCCGCATCAACCCGGATGCCTCCAGCCGCCCGATCGCCGACGCCGCCCGCGGGCAGGTCAGGTAATACAGCGTCGGGAACGGCGTGCCGTCCTCCAGCCTTGGCCTGGTCTCGACCACGTCCGGCAGGCCGCAGGAGCACCGATGGGCAACCCGGTGCATCGCCCGCGGCGCCCGGCCAAGCTGGCGTGCGACAACCGCGCAATCCTGCGGGCCGACGAGATCGCCGGTCATCGCGGCGTGGCCGACGGGCTCGGCGCCGTCACCGGCTGGCGGGAAGCCGCCTGACCAGCGCCTGGCGCGATACCCGCGGAGGGCGCTCCCGCGCCGACCGTGTCCGACCACAACCGCGAGAACCACGGTGCCTCGGCTGCGGCGGCGCCGGGGGTCGGCACCGGGGATGACGGCACCGCTGCCGCTGCCGAGGCCAGGTAGACCGTCTCCCCCGGCTGGGTGAAGTGCAGCCGCGTCCTGGCCTCATCCCGGGTCCATTCGGGATCATCGTAGCCGGCCACCGCAGTCTTCAGGGCCTCCACCCGTTTGTGCTGGTCGGCGTTTTGCGCGGCGAGCCCGTTGAGCTGGCTCTGCTGCTGGAGGTACAGCCGCAACGGGTAGGCGAGCGTCAGTATGAGCACGCAGATCACCACCACCAGCAGGGTCATGCGGGTGGTCAGGGCGGTTCGGCGTGCCCCTGCCATCAGCCGGCCGTCGACGACCAGCGCGGGAAGGCCGCGGCGCCACCGTAACGGGCGGCGTCGTCGAGCTCCTCCTCGATGCGCAGCAGCTGGTTGTACTTGGCGACCCGTTCGCTGCGCGCCGGGGCACCGGTCTTGATCTGCCCGGCGTCGACGGCCACCGCGAGGTCTGCGATGGTCGTATCCTCGGTTTCACCCGATCGGTGCGAGATCATGCACCGGTAGCCGTTGCGATGCGCAAGCGAGACCGCGTCCAACGTCTCGGTCAGGGTGCCGATCTGGTTGACCTTGACGAGTAGCGCGTTCCCGGCCTTCTCCGCGATGCCCCGGGAGAGCCGCGCCGGGTTGGTGACGAACAGGTCGTCACCAACGAGCTGCACGGCATCACCCAGGCGTGCGGTGAGCTGCACCCATCCAGTCCAGTCGTCCTCGGCGAGCGGGTCCTCGATCGACACGATCGGGTAGGCCGCGACCAGCTCGGCGTAGTAGTCGCTGAGGTCCTCGGCGGTACGCGTGGCGCCCTCGAACCGGTAGGAGCCGTCCGAGAAGAACTCGGTCGAGGCCACGTCGAGAGCAAGGGCGATGTCCTGCCCGGGCCGGAACCCCGCCTTGCCGATGGCCTCCACGAGCAGGTCGAGCGCGGCCCGGTTGGTGGGCAGGTTCGGGGCGAAACCGCCCTCGTCACCGACGGCGGTGGCCAGCCCCGCTGCCTTGAGCACGCCCTTGAGGGCGTGATACGTCTCGGTGCCCCACTGCAGGGCCTCGGCAAAGGTCGACGCCCCGATCGGGGCAATCATGAACTCCTGGATGTCGACGTTGGTGTCGGCGTGCGCGCCGCCGTTGACGACGTTCATCATCGGTACCGGTAGCAGATGCGCGCCGGGACCACCCAGGTAGCGGAACAGCGGCAGGGCCGACGCTTTCGCGGCGGCTTTGGCGACCGCGAGGCTCACCCCGAGGATGGCGTTCGCCCCCAGATCGGACTTGTCCGGCGTACCGTCCAGGTCCAGCAGGGTGAGGTCGAGAATGCGCTGCTCGGTGGCTTCCAGGCCCAGGATCTCGGGCTCGATGCGGTCGATGATGCCGGCGATCGCCTTGCCGACACCCTTGCCGCCGTAGCGGTCGTCGCCGTCACGCAGCTCGACCGCCTCGAAGGCGCCGGTACTCGCGCCGCTGGGTACGGCGGCGCGGCCGAGGGTGCCGTCGTCCAAGACGACCTCGACCTCCACGGTGGGGTTGCCACGCGAGTCAAGGATCTCGCGGGCTCGTACGGCCTCGATGGACGGCACGGGTCTCGACCTCCGGGGTGACGCATCCGACGGGACTGTGGCGAGTGCGTGGGCCGGACGAACATCGGCGACACCAGCTGTTGGCGAGACCAGCTGTTGGCGACACCGACACGTACGGCCCGGCTGAGACTATCGCCAGCAGGCCCCGCGCCATGCACGTTCGGCTCGCCACGCCGAACGCCCCTGAATCCGGACACGACGGACGCGCCACCGGGCCCGATGCCACACCAAGGTGATCTAGAGGCCACCGACCCGCCGGAGCACGCCGAAAGCCGTCAGGTGACCTGGCCGATCGGCGGCATCAGCAGCGGACCGCCCAGCGGCAGTCCGGCCCGCGCCGCGGCCGTCGCCAGCGGACCCCAGCCGCCGGTGAACGCCGCACCGCCGAGCACGCCTGCCATGCTCGCGATACCGGCTATACCACTCATACCCGCCATACCGACCGCAGCGGCCGCAGGGTCCTCACTCGAGCGCGGAGAACGCAGCCGGTCGGCCAGTCCGACCTTGGGCAGGAGACGCAGTCGCGGGGTGTCCGAGCCTGGCCGGCCGACCTTCTCCCAGGCCAGCTCGCAGGCCCGAGAGAACCCGCCCAGCTCGTCGACCAGACCTCGGTCACGCGCGTCGGCGCCCGTCCAGACCCGGCCACGGGCGACCTCGTGCACAGCCTCGGACGACATGCCCCGACCGGCTGCGACCTTGGCGACGAAATCGTCGTAGACCCGGTCGAGAAACTCCTCCAGCTTCGCCCGCTCGGACGGGCTGAACGCACGCTGCGGCGAGGTCATCAGCGCGTTCTCCCCCTCGGCGACCGCACCGAAGCGCACACCCATCTTGTCCAGGAGCTCCCGGACGACCTGCTTGCCGCCGAACACCCCGATCGACCCCGTGAGGGTCCCCGGGTTCGCCACGATCGCGTCCGCGCCGAGCGCGACGAAGTATCCGCCGGACGCGGCGACCGAACCCATCGACACCACGACCGGGCGGCCGCTCGCCTGGAACCGTTCGACCTCCCGACGGATCAGGTCGGAGGCCACATACGAGCCGCCGGGACTGTCGACGCGGAACACGACCGCGGCGACATCATCGTCGCGGCCGGCGGCACGGAAGGCGGCGGTGAGCGCGTCCGAGGTCATGGCAGGACCAGCCAGCGGCGAGCGGCCCGGACGGCCGAGCACCACCGGTCCCGTCCCGTGGATGACAGCGATCACCCGGCGCCGCTGCGACCGCGCCGGGCCCCGCGCGGGCAGCGTGGCGACGCGCAGCCGGGATGCCTCCCGACGCACCGACGCACGCCGGTAGTGGGACAGGTACACCAGCGTCCCGCCCTCGCCTTCCCCGGCGTCAGGCACGGTCCGGCGGGCGTGTGCGCGGGCGGCGGCATACACCTCGTCCCGGTAACCCAACCGGTCGACGAGGCCCGCGCGCACTGCCTGCTCACCGGACAGCGGCGCGTTGTCGATCAGGTCACGGACCCGGTCCGGCGGCAGGTCACGCCCGGTGGCGATGCCATCAATGATCATAGCCAGGCTGGACGCGACGATCCGGCCGCTCGCCTCCAGGTGCGCGGCGGTGAAATCACGCTCGACGAACATGTTGACGGCGTTCTTGTACTCATGGCGCTGGCCGACCTGGATCTCAATCCCGAGCCGGTCCAGGGCGTCGCGCAGGAACGGCGTTTCCAGCGCCACCCCGGTAATGCCCAGATCCCCCGGCGGGGCAAGCCAGATCTCATCGAAGGCGGACGCGAGGTAATACGGGACGGTCCCGCCGCCGAACTCACCGAATGCATCCGAATAGGCAAAGGCGGTGCCACCCGCGTGCCGAAAAGCGATCACCGCGTCGCGGATCTCCTGAGCGCGCGCGAGCGGCATCCCACACGGGGCGATCCGCGCGATGAGCGTGGACGCGCGGCCATCATTGCCGGTCCGGCGCAGCCCGTCCACAATGGCGCGCAGGGACGGACGGCGACGCGTCAGGGCCGCGGCCACCGGGTCGGCGGGTACGCCCTCGGTCGGGTCGACGGTCAGGTCAAGCTCCAGGACGATCGGCGCGGACCGCCCGGCATACACCCGGTGGACGCTCGCCCATGCCTGCCGCGCAGTGCCTCCTGCCATGCCTCCTGCCATACGGTGAGGCTACGCGCATCAGCAGGTACTCTCATCGCGCCGGGATTGTGCCGGTACGGGGGATCAGGGGGGCGGGACCAACCGGTGGTGCGCGGTCAACTGAGAGCGACCGGCAATTGGCTATGCGGACGGCCAGTGGGCGCGCCAGGAGTCCGCGCCCGCGTCTCGCGGGTCAAGACCGGCGGCACGGATGGCCTCCTCGGTACCGGCGAGCGTGTCCCGGAACCGGCGGGCGGACGCCCGAAGTGCCGCCTCTGGATCGACCCCGGCCTGGCGCGCCAGCGTGACCGCGGCGAACAGCAGGTCGCCGATGGTGCGGTCCGCAGCCGTGGCCGGTGCGTCCGGCGGAGCGACCAGGCCTGCGATGATCTCGGCCGGAGACGACACCCGGCCCGCGCCGAGCACGAGCTCCTCGGGCACGCCGACCTTCGCCGCTCGTTTTTGCAGCTTCGCCGCCAACGCCAACGACGGCTGGGACAGGGGCACGCCCTCGGTGACCGACCGACGGCCCTTCTCGACATCTTTGATCTTGTCCCAGTTCGTCTCGACCGCGGCCGGGCCATCCACCGTCACCGACCCGAAGACATGGGGATGGCGGCGGACAAGCTTCTCGGTGAGGCCGGTCGCCACGTCGTCGACGTCCCAGGCCGCCGCGCTGCCGGCGCCCTCGGTCGCGATCCGGGCGTGGAACAGCACCTGCATGAGCACATCGCCGAGCTCCTCGCGCAGCTCGGCGTGGTTGCCGTCCTCGATCGCCTGAAACGCCTCGTAGGCCTCCTCCAGCAAGTAGGAGGCAAGGGACGTGTGGGTCTGCTGCGCGTCCCACGGGCAACCGCCGGGCGAGCGCAACCGGTCCATCACGGCGACCGCGTCCAGGAGCTTCGCCCCGGGCAGGTCACGCGAACCCTCGCGCGTCGAAACGGTGAGGTCCGGACCCGCTGATGTCGCGAGTGCGACCAGCAGTTCCGCCTCGCCGGCCACGTCCGGTGCGCCGCCCGGTCCCAGATCGCCGGTCGGGGCGGCGAGCCACACCACGGGCCGGGACGGGTCGACGCATGCGCGGCTACGCAGCTCCTCGGCGGATGCGGACGCATCCGTGCCCGTCAGGACCTCGACCGGTATGCCGGCCGCGGCGAGCACGTCGCGCTGCGGATGCACCGCCAACCCGCAGCAGACCGCGGATGCCGCCCGCAGCAAATCCCACGCGGCCAGGTCCAGCAGGCCGGGCGCGACCCGTGGGCTGGTCACCAGGACGACGATGCTCGCCGTCATGACCGAAGGGTCGGTATGCGGCTCACTGGGTCATCGCTGCTGTCTGGCCGAGCGGCTCCGGCGCCGGCGTGGTCGCGACCGAGCCGTCCGCGGCAACCACTGCCCGTTGGGATGCGGACCAGACACCAAACCTGGGGTTGATCAAAATTGCTTCCCGTTGCGAAATCTGGCGAAGCTCCGCCTCCACCGCCGCTGTCCGCTCCGTGGAGAGCTTTCGGATCAGGAACGGCTTGGCCTGGCCAAAACTCAGCGGGAGGGGACCGAACCGGGCGACGGCCTGGTCGTAGAAGTTTCGGGCGTCCGCGTCGGAGGCGACGGAGTTCGGCGCGAGCCGGTCGGCAAACGCGAGCTCAAGAGCATCGGTCTGGATCAACACGCGTAGATCGTCACGAGCGAAACCGCCCTGTGCACCCGCCTTTTCAAAAGCAGCGACACTGCCATATTGGAGCACGCCGAAAGTCTGATAATAGGAATCGACGTCCTGGCCGGTGACCGTCACCCCGAGCTGACGGGCCTCCTGCTGGGCAAGGTTGGCCGCGACGAGTAGAGTCAGCGCCCCGCGCTGAAGATCACCACGCTCGATCGGTGCCGCGGCCTGTCCGGTCTGGGGATCCTTAGCAGGTCCGGCCGCCTGGGTGGCGGCCATGCCGCGGTCGACAATTCCCCGCAGGGTCGACGTCTCGATCGTCTCGTCGCCGACCTGCGCGGCGGACCCCGCGTGAGTGGTACAGGCAGACGAGGTTAGGACGACCAGCACGACGCTGGCGAGAACACGGCGAACGGCCGACCGGGTCTTCACGGCTGTGACCGTATCGGCTCGCCGTCCACCGTGTACACGGGGACCCCATCGGTTCCCCGCTATCACGTGCTCTCAGGGAACGCCGCCGAAGAGATCGTCTCCGGGGTTATCTCGCTTGTCGTGGATCGTGCGGCGGTAGGGGTTGCGCCGGGGGGTGCGGGTCGGGTCGATCCATCCCGGGGGAATCCACTCGGGAACACCGTCACCAGCGATCCGTACCTGCCAGTCGCTGTGGTGGAGTGTTCGGTGGTGCTGGCCGCAGGTCAACACCAGGTTGTCCAGGGCGGTGCGGCCCCCGTGGGACCATTCGATGATGTGGTGGGCTTCGCACCAGCCCGACGGCCGGTCACAGCCCGGGAAGGAACAGCAGCGGTCCCGGGCGGCCAGCGCCCGGCGCAGGCCGGGGGGCACGATCCGCTGGCTGCGA
>NZ_CAUVXP010000009.1:0-69707 GCF_963555955.1 Protofrankia sp. Cas3 | reverse complement strand
GCGGTGAAGCGGCTGTGCGCCGGTGCCGTCTCGGTCCTGCCGGTGGACGGGGCGGCGATCTCGCTACTGACTGGCCTTGATGAGCTGGGCTCCGTTGTTGCGAGTGACGCCGCGACCGCCCGCCTCGGCGATATCCAGTTCACCATCGGGGAGGGTCCCTGCTGGGACGCCATCCGGGACGGGCGCCCGGTATTGGTCGGGGACCTGACCGGTTCGACCGGAGGTCACTGGCCGATGTTCACGGCCGCGGCCCTGGCGGCCGACGTCCGAGCAGTCTTCGCCTTCCCGCTGCAGATCGGCGCCATCAGGCTGGGGACGCTCGGCCTCGTGCGCGCCGAACCGGGCGGGCTGGGACGTGGCCCCTTGGCGGACGCTCTGGTCGTCGCCGACATCGCGACTCTGACGCTCATCAACCTGCCGGCCGATGGGGCGGCAGGCGCGGCCGACCTGCCGTCGGAGGTGTGCGCGATGTACCGGGCCGAGATTCACCAGGCGACGGGGATGGTGATGGTACAGCTCGAGGTGAGCGCGCAGGAGGCCCTGGTGCGGCTGCGTGCCCATGCATTCGCCCGCGGACAAACCGCGGACGAGGTCGCCCGCGACATCGTCGCTCGCCGGCAGCGCCTCGAAAGGGACCTGCCTTGACGGGCGGCGCGTCGGTGCCGGGTGCCTTGCCCCGAAGGCCGGCCTGCGGATCCGCGAAGTCGACCATGCCGTGGCACGGACAGCGGCCGGCCGGGCTGCCGGCCGTCCCAGCTCAGGATGTCGGATCAATGCGCCGGTCGACGACACCGCAACCGCCTATCCTGACCACAGCCCCGAGAGCGGCCTGGAAGAGGCTGCTTTGTCCGGCACCTGCCGCTTGTCACTGGTCTACGGTTCGAGTAGCGGCGATGTGTTTTCGGTGCCGACCGGTCAGGGGGTTGCGGTGGATGACGGCGATCTGGCGGCGAGCCTGGCGGGACTGTCCGGGCTACTGACGGGGCACCGGCCGTTGCGCGAGACGCTGATCCACATCGCGGAGTTTGCGGTGCAGGCGATTCCCGGGGCCGATGGCGCCGGCCTGACGATGCTGGAGGACGACCGGGCGCAGACCGTGGTGGCCAGCGCCGCGTTCGTGCATGCGGTGGATGACGTGCAATACGGGCTGGGAGAGGGGCCGTGCCTGCTGGCGGTCCAGTCACGGCGCACGCAGATGTCGGGGTCGCTGGGCGGGGAGACACGGTGGCCACGGTTCGGTCCGCGGGTCGGGCGGATGGGCGTGCACAGCGCGCTGTCGCTGCCGCTGCTACTACCCGATCAGCTGGTGGGAGCGATGAACGTGTACGCCCACGCCAAGAACGCGTTCGGGCCTGAGGCGGTGGCGATCGGCGAGCTGTTTGCGCGGCCGGCGGCGGTGTCGGTGCACAACGCCCAGGTCCTTGCTCAGTCGCAACGGCTGGCCGCCCAGCTGCGCGAGGCGCTGACCAGCCGGACAGTCATCGACCAGGCACTGGGAATCATCATGAGCCGGACGGGGGCCAGCCCCGAGGAGGCGTTCGACCGGCTGCGGGCGATGAGTCAGTCCCAGCACATCAAGGTTGTGGAGGTGTCTCGGATACTGGTGGAGGAGGCCGTGCGCCGCGCCCGCGCCCGGCAGGCAGCCGGGGGGCGGGAGGGCACCTGATCTCAAGAGAGATCAGGTAGTCGTCGGCCGATCGCCGCAGGCTCCGGCCGGCTCCCTCGACGATGCCGTGCACGTGCCCAACCGGAGTGGCACTGCGGTGTCCTTCGTACCCCTGGTGGTGGTCGACAACCGGGTGTCCCCGCTATATGGTCAAAGTAGCTAGGACATAGCCGGCTCGAGAGCGGAAACGCCGCGCACCTGCCGCGGGACCGCGAGTGTGCTGCTCACGCTCGAGCGCAATCAGTGATCGTCTGTAGGACGTCATCTGTGACGCTGCCCGGCCAGTCCGATCGCCTTCGTACCGCCATCCCCGTCGCCGTGTCCCCGCCGTTCAGGTGGGGTTCTGACCCATCCTGCCGATGATCACGATATCCGACCCGACGTCCCCACACCGACGCACCGCCTGAACCCGCGGTGAGCAGCAGAAAAGCGAACGGCGATGGTGTCGAGGTGTCGATTACCAAACGGTTCCGCCGCGGCTCTGTCATTATGGGGAAACGCGACCAAACGACGACTACTCATTCACGCGACAACGCACGCCCACGTTCACAGCCATCCATATATGCCGCCCGGATGGATTTCTTCGCCGCCGGCCGTGTATACCAGCAATGGCCGACCAACACCAATGGTAAGGGCAAATTATGGGCATCATCGCGTGGATAGTGCCGGGTATCGTCAGCGCGCTCCTCGGCAGCCGGCCGGTCAAGATCGTCTTCCACGGCCATTCCCTCAGCACATTCGTCGACATCTCCACCCGAATCACCGCGATCCCTGGTGTAGCCATGCTGCTGATCATGCGGACGGGGACCGGTGGCCGCCGTCCACGCCCGGGTATAGACGCCCAGGCCCAGGTGGCGGGGTGGGCACGGTGCGGCTCCAGCCACCGGGTGCCGTGACGACGCCCGGTGCCGACCGGCGAGTTGTCGGCGGTCGTTACCGGCTGGACAGTCCGATCGGGCGTGGCGGCGCCGGGGTCGTCTGGTGCGGTGAGGACGAGTTGCTGCAGCGACCGGTAGCGGTAAAAGAGATCATCCTCGTTCCGTTCGCCGGTACCCAGCAGGACCGGGAGGCGATCCGCTCACGGGTGCTGCGGGAGGCCCGGGCACTGGCCCGGTTGCACAGCTCGGCGATCGTGACCGTGTTCGACGTGGTCGAAGAGGCACACCGGCACTGGATCGTGATGGAGCTGGTCGATGCGGACAGCCTCGGGGATGTGATCCGCACGGATGGACCGCTGCCGCCGGCCCGGGTGGCGGCGATCGGATTGGCATTGACCGAGGCGCTGGGTGCGGCGCATGCGGCTGGGGTGCTGCACAGGGATATCAAGCCGGGCAACATTCTGCTCGCCGGGGACGGGCGGGTGCGGCTGACGGACTTCGGGATCGCGGCAATCGAGGGGGACACGACCCTGACCGCTACGGGGACGCTGATGGGGTCACCCGGGTACATCGCACCGGAGCGGGTGCGTGGATCGTCCGGATCGCCGGCGAGCGATCTGTGGGGGTTGGCGGCGACGCTGTACGCGGCGGTCGAGGGCCATCCCCCGTTCGAGGGTCCCGAAACCTACGCGGTGCTGGCGGCCGTTGTGGAGGGGCGGCGGCGGCCGTTCGAGTTGGCGGGCCCGCTGGAGTCGCTGTTGGGGGCGTTGCTGGACCGGGCGCCGGCGGACCGGCCGTCGTTGGTGGAGGTCCGGCGCAGGCTGCGCCCGATCGCGGGCACGACGAAGGCAGTCCCGGAGTTTGTGAGCGAGCGCCCCCCGGCGAGGGTGGACGTGGACGAGGTCGACGCGCTCGCTGTGGACACCGCTCCAGCGCCACTGCGCGGTGAGCCGCTGGTGACCGGGACAGCGGCGCCGGAGCGGGAGCCGGTCGGGTCGCACGATGCCGGCGGCCGGCGCGGACTACTCCTCGCGTCCGCAGCAGCCGCGGCGGTCATCGGCGCCGCACTCGCTCTGTCCGGTGTACTCACCTCCGCCGGCGACAGTCCGGCCGCGGCCGCGGCGGCCGCCGCGGCAGCGCCCGCCACGACGGCCGTTGAGCCGTTCCCGACGGTCGCGGGTGAATCGACGACCATCACCTCGACCGCAGAAGCCGTCTCCCCTGCCCCTACGCGAACGACCAACATGACAGCCAGCCAGCAGCCCGTCGCGACGGCACCGCCGCAGCCCGTCCCGACCCAGGGCGGCGACCCGACGACCGAGCCGGCCCGGCAGGTGAGCACGCCCCCGTGGCCGACGGCGTCGGGATCGAGCGTCCCGCCGGAAGGGTCAAGCTCGCCGACCTCGCCGACCTCGCCGACCTCGCCGCGGACGAGTGCGTCGCCGCCGCCGACCTCGCCCAGCTCGCCCAGGCCGACCAACTCCCACCCGAGCCCCACCGCAACGACGACCACGCGCTGAGGTGAGAACCTGAACCACTGACAGCGCTCAGCTCCATCCGAAGGCACGACCAAGACCGCGAAACTGCAAAACACCAGATAACCGCTAAGAGCGACCGGCAATAGGGACCCGGCGTCGCGGGGCCGGGGCACGCACCTCGCCGCGTTGCGATGCACACGAACCCCAGCCTCGCTCCTTGATCCACACCCCTATTGCCGGGCGCTCCAAGCGGACTGGCTGGCTGCTGCACAGCCAGGACTGCCCGGAACTGGCCCGAGTTGTCATGTTCGCCACCGCGCTGTGGCTGCCATCCCGCCTCGGCAAGCAGCGCCTCGTACCCGTGGCAGACCCCAGCCGACCCAAGCCGGTGCGCTCACGCTGATGTTTGCGGGAAAGACCGACGGGCCGACGCGGGCGACTACCTGACCCCGTCCACAAAACCCTGGACGGGCCGTTGACCATCAACGGCCTCGGCTCTGCTCGGCGTGGTCCGGGTCTCCCGATCGCGCCGGTCAGCAGAAACGATCATGTTCTCGTGCACGACTACCTCGGGCTGCGGCGGCTCCGGCCGCCAATCAAGGATGGCGTCACCCTCGAACATGACCGGCGGGGCCGTTCCGGCCTCCATTGACTCCTCGACGATGTGCCGCCGCCACCGTTCCCGGTAGAGCGTCACGCCAAAACCGATGGCGCCGACCAGCATGAAGATCAGACCGACCGTCGTAATGTCGAGCCCCGACGGGTCGGCACTCACAGCGAAGCCGAGGATGGCGCCGAGTGCGAACACCGCCAGGCTCAATCCTATACCCATGACTGTTCCTTTCTGCGTGACGCAGCGGTGGGAATCTTGATTCAGTCGGGCTTCCCCTCGCCCGGGGGTGGGGAAATCGGAGCAGATCCCCTTTGTCTCGCGCTCATCCCGGGTGCGCACCGCGGAGCTCAACCCACCTGATGGGAAGGCACATCTCGATATCTCCGCTTCGACATGCGGCAAAGGTTTGCCATCGCGATGCCGTCAACGACGGACGGAGCGCAGCCCTGTCGTCTTGTGGAGTATTCTTCCAGCGACGCATGCCGCCTCGCATCTGCGGCTTTTCAGGGTCACAGCCCGCTTCTTCTGTCAGTCCGCCCGATCCGCGCGGTGCCCAACGAGGATTTAGGCGAGGGTTTCGTGTTCCGTCCGGGCCCATGGTGGTCTTCTCCGCCAGCAGCGGATGAGGAGGGTGGACCGGATCCACCCGGCCGGCGTCCGGCGAGGTGCTATTCCTTGAAGGCCTTCGCCTCTTCAATCCAGGTCTCCATCTGGTGCTCGGAGAGTCCCACGACCGCTCCGTGACGCTTTTCGATCATCTGCTTCAGATGGGCGGCGTTGCGATGGCGCAACTCCTTGATCGAGGCGACACCGATTTCCTCGAGGATCTCCCGGTACCTGGGACCGATACCCTTGAGTTTTTCAAGATCACAATCCTGGACCTTGTGGCCACCACTGTCGGTCATGGTCATGAGACTCCCCATTCTCTTAGGCGTTCGACATTGCGGGGTGTACGTCGAGCATCGCGACCAGGCCGGCGACGACGAACGCTTGATAGACCGTGGGGTGGGCGCCGCGGACACTGATCCGTTTTCCTCGGCGCGCTGCCTGGGCGGCGGCGCCAACCAGCACATCGAGTCCCGCCGCATCGAGGAAGGACACCCCATCGAGGTCAACGACCAGGAGGGGTTGCCGAGCGTGCATTCCATTGTCAAGGGCTGCGCGGAGCGCTGGAGCGGCAAACCCGACCACGTCGCGAACGTAGACGGTCGTGACCTGATCGCGGTGTGACGTGAAGATCCGAATCCCGGCGGCGGACTGAGCACGAGAAGCGCGCCATGGGTGTGCCCCGGAGCCGCTGGGCCCTGGCACGAGCCCCGCCAGGTCCGCGGAATCATAGATAATCCTGAGGCGCTGAACGGCGTGGTTCGCTTCGATCTGGGCCAGGGTTCGGGCCCGGTCCGCATCGTCCGACTGAACCAGGAGAACGTCGAGTACGTCGCGTCGATCTTCCATCACACTCACCGGTTCCCGTCGAGTAGCTGACCGCCGGGGCACATGCGACCGCCACCGATGATTTGGATGACGGGCCCTACCTGGACCAGCGGGGAGAGGTCGATGGGGATGGCAACACGAGGCTGTTCGGAACAGGCGGACACATTCACAGCTGACGTCCCATGGACGATCTCTGGTCGTGCCCGAGCGTGCGCGAGGCGCTCACGGTCCCGCGGCAGGTGCGCGGCGTTTCCGCTCTCAGGCCGGCTATGTCCTAGCGAGTCTGACGGTACAGCGCAGACAGCCGGTTGTCGACCACCAGGAGACACATCAAGCCCGCAACCCGCAACCCACAACCCACAACCCACAACCCCGAACAGGCGACTGCGCCGCCCGCCGCCCGGATGCCCGGATGCCCGGCAATCAGTCGCAGTGATGAGCTCTGTTCGGATTGATCCTTTCCGTGTTGCCATTTCCGAGATTTCCTGGAGACGAACAGCGCGACAGCCCACGATCGCGATCTTGCGGCGACCGAACGCGGTCGTCGCTGCACCGCATTTTTAGGAGTGGGTCATGGGCATCATCGCGTGGATCGTCCTCGGCATGGTAGCCGGTGTAATCGCCAAAGTGCTGGTCCCCGGCAGGGACCGTGAAGGCATCATCATCACCACCCTGATCGGTGTCGCCGGCGCACTGCTGGGCGGCTTCCTGGCCACCAGGGTGTTCCATGTCGCCGGTATCCAGGGGTTCTTCAACCTCTCCACCTGGCTTACTGCCATCGCGGGCGCCGGCGCCCTCCTGATCGCCTACCACCTGGTCTCCGGGCAGCGCAGCAGTCGGTGGGCCGGGCACCGATAAGACCACATGCGTCATCATCACGCCCACCGACCCGCGGACCCTGCTCCTCAGACTGAAGGTGCACGCATGAACACCACCCCGGCAGGCTCAGCCCGCCCAGCGTCCCCGGACGCCGAGCGGCGTCGGTTCGCTGTGGGCCGCACCCGGATCGGCGGCTGGTGGGTCGCCCTGGTCGCAGCCGCGTTCGTCCTGCTGCTACTGCTGATCTTTGTGCTGCAGAACCTCCAGGCCGCCCGCATCTCCTTCCTGGGCGCCCAGGGAAGTCTGCCGCTGGGCATCGCACTGCTGCTTGCGGCGGTCGGCGGGATACTCATCGTCGCCATCCCCGGAACGGGACGCATCATCCAGCTACGCCGGCTCGCGACCAGCCGGCTCGCGGACGGACCAGCCGAACCCGACTCGTCCGCTCCGCCCGGCCCGTTCGTCGATCAGACGAAGCCCCCCACTCAGGCGGACGACGGGCCGGGGGGGCCCGATGCCCCGGTCAACTCGTCGGCTGCGGCGAGGCAAGCCAGCCCAGACGTTGGGACATGGCCCGAGCACAGGCGACAATGGCCTGTACATCACCGGAATCGTCGGCTGCCCGCCACAGAATCGACCACGGATAGTACGAAACCGGCTCGATCAACGGCCGCCACATGATCCCCGGCAGCGCCGAGATGCACGAGGCCGGCACGCAGTACAGGCACCGCCCCTGCGAGACCAGATCAGCCGCCGCGCGGACGCTTTCCACCGTGCCCTCATACGCGGTGGGTGTGAAGCCGGCTGATCGGCACACCTCAACCACGAACTGGTTGAACTCTGGCGCCTGCTTGTCCTCGGCGAGCAGGAGCGGCTCCTGCACGAGGGTGGCGACGGGTACGCCCGCAAGGCGTGCGAATCGGTGCCCATAGGGAACCAGGACGCCCAGCGGATCCTGACGGAACAGCACCGAGGCGACCTCCGGCGGTGCCTGGGCTGCTCTGCCGATACCCACGTCCAGCCGACCGGCGACCAGCTGTTGGTACTGCTCGGGTACCCCGGCTTCGATCTGATGGATCACCAGGCGCGGGTATCTGGCCTGAACCTCATGCAGGATCTGCGGCATCGAGTCATAGCTGGCGTCGATGATGCCGACCCGCAGCCTGGGGGCGGCTCCCACCGCACTTCGGGCGACCGTCGTGGCCCGCTCCACTTGGGCCAGGATCTGACGGGCCTCGACCAGGAAAGCCGCTCCCGCAGCGGTCAGCGCGACATGGTGGGTGCTGCGCTCCAGCAGGCGTACACCCAACTCACGTTCCAACCGCTGTATCTGCTGGCTCAACCCCGATTGCACGATGTGCTCGTGCATGGCCGCCCGGCCGAAGTTCAGTTCCTCGGCGAGCGTCACGAAGTAGCGCAGCTGGCGTAACTCCATGCCCGAAGCTCCCCGTCATCCACACGTCTCTACGGTGCGATGCTCCACGTCGCTACGGTGCGATGCTCCCAGTTTCGCAAGGTCGGAGGTCTGTGATGACGACCGAGGAACACCAGCCCGCAGGCTGGTTGACGGTGGCCGCCATCCCCCCGGCGGCCTTGCCCGCGGTACCTACGCCTGATCGGCGGCGCGCCGCAGCTCCTCAATGTCGATCTTCTTCATCGCCAGCATCGCCCGCATGGCACGCTGGGACCGCCCGGAGTCGGGATCGCCGAGCACCTCGCCCAGCGCGGTCGGAACGATCTGCCACGACAGCCCGTACCGATCCTTGAGCCAACCGCAGGAGCCCTCCTGGCCGCCGTCGGACAGCCTGCTCCAATATTCGTCGACCTCTCCCTGAGAACCGCAGCTGACCTGCAACGAGATCGCCTCGGAGAACGTGAACTCCGGCCCGCCGTTCAGAGCGACGTACTCCTGCCCGTCCAGCATGAAGGTGACGGTCATGACCGTGCCCTCTGGACGGGGTCCGTCCTGGCCATAGCGAGTGACATCAAGGATCTTCGAGTTCGGGAAAATCGACGTATAGAACTCGGCAGCCTCTTCCCCCTGGGTGTCGAACCACAGCCACGGGGTGATCTTGGACATCGCCCGATCCTTTCTCTCTGGTCGCCAACCATGTCCAGTCTGCCCGACCGTGATGCCGCTGACAGGTCGGTGACCGCCATCGCGCGGCGCTCCAGCCCCTTCGCCCGGCACGCTCCGGTCAGGAACCAAAGGATGTGAACCGGATGCTTCTCCAACAGCATCGGATTCACATCCTTTCGTAACCACCGACGGAATGCCGGCAACGGCCCTGGGCCGCACCGGCCGCCGTCAGCTGCCGATGGTGAAACGCAGGGTGGCAAGGCCCCCGACGACGAGGCAGTACACGGCGAACGGCGTGAGGGTGCGGGTCTGGAAATAGTTGGTGAGGAAACGTACGGACAGGTAGGCGGCGGTGCCGGCGACGAGCATCCCGACGATGACCTGGCCGTGGATGTGGCTGCCGGCGTCACCGGCGAGGGCCGGGAGTTTCAGGAGGCCGGCGGCGAGGATGACGGGGGTGGCGAGCAGGAAGGAGAACCGGGCGGCGTCCTCGTGGTCAAGGCCGCGCAGCAGCCCGCCGACCATGGTGATCCCGGACCGGGAGATGCCGGCGAACAGCGCGAGGGTCTGGAACAGGCCGATGACGCCGGCATCCCGGTAGGCGAGCCGGTCGAGGCTGCGGTGTTCGGCCACCACCAGGCCCTGGTGCTCGGTGACGACGTCGCCGTCATCGGTGCCCTCACCGGCGCCGGCACCGGCAGCACCGGCAGCACCGGCAGCACCGGCAGCACCGGCATCGGCGCGAGCTGTGGGTACGGGATGTGCGTGGCGGGTTTCCGCGGCGCGGCGCAGCCGTTCCCCGGCGAGCAGGATGACGCCGTTGAGGGTGAGAAACAGCGCGGCGGCCAGCGGTTTGGCGAACAGTGTCCGGAAGGTGTGTTCGAGGACGATGCCGGTGAGTCCGACGGGGACTGTACCGATGATCAGTAGCCAGGCCAGCCGCTCGTCCGAGGTGGTCACGGTCCGCGTGCGTACCGTGTTGACGAAGGCGCGAACGATGCGGGCCCAGTCGGACCGGAAGAAGATGAGCAACGCGACGGCGGTCGCGACGTGCAGCGCGACGATGAACGCCAGATAGGGCGACTTCTCGCTGGTCGAGGACGCCGATTCGGTGACGAGGTGCTTCCAGCCTCCGCCGATCACCGCGGGAACCAGCACGGAATGCCCGAGGCTGGACACCGGGAACAGTTCGGTCACGCCTTGCAACAGCCCGGTGACAATCGATTGGGTGTAGGTGAGGTCACTCACGGTTCTTCTCGTCTCCAAGCTGGTGGACATGGGCGGCCGGGTGTGCTGGACGTTGGGTGTGCTGGACGTGGCGCAGCCGTTACCGCCAGTACGTTACTACGACGTTGTCGTATGCTACGACGAGACGTCGTGGCTACGGGATGGCGGGGTTGCATGGGCGACCGAGTGGACAGTCGTCGGGCCCGCCGGGCACGAGGCGCGCTGGAAAGCGAGGTGCTGGCCGCGCTGTGGGCCAGCGACGAGCCGGTGACCCCGGCCGCCATTCAGCAGTCCCTCGGCGGCGATCTCGCCTATACGACGGTGACGACAATCCTCACCCGGTTGGCGGAGAAGGGCCTGGCGGAACGGATACCGACCGGCCGTGGCTACGCCTGGCGGGCGGTGGCCGCGCGCGAGGAGCTCGCAGCCCGGCAGATGAAGGCCCTGCTGACCCGGGGGGAGACCCCGACCGCGGTGCTGCAGCGGTTCGTCGAACAGCTCAGCCCCGCCGAAGGCGCGGTCCTGCAGGCCCTGCTCGCCGGCCAGGCAGCACCCACAACGGGTCCGCCCGGGCCCGGCCCGCCCGACGGCGGGCGAGACAGGGACTGACGGGGTGGACCAGCCTCTGCCCGGTCGTCGTCGCTTTTGTGCTGGTCCCTACGTCACCGGCAGGCTGGAAGGGGCGTAGCCGGCGGGCTGGAAGTGGCGTAGCCGCAGGCTGTTGGAGACGACGAACAGCGAGCTCAACGCCATCGCCGCGCCGGCGATCAGCGGGTTGAGCAGGCCCGTGGCGGCGAGCGGCAGGGCGGCGATGTTGTAGGCGAACGCCCAGAACAGGTTTCCCTTGATGGTGGCGAGGGTGCGCCGGGCGAGGAGGATGGCGTCCACGGCCGCGCGCAGGTCCCCGCGGACCAGGGTGAGGTCGCCGGCTTCGATCGCGGCGTCCGTCCCGGTGCCCATGGCCAGGCCGAGGTCGGCCTGGGCGAGCGCGGCGGCGTCGTTGACGCCGTCGCCGACCATCGCGACGACCCGGCCCTGCGTCTGGAGCCGGGACACGACGTCGACCTTGTCCGTGGGGAGCACCTCGGCGATCACCTCGTCGATGCCGACCTGCGCGGCGACGGCGCGGGCGGCGCGGATGTTGTCGCCGGTGAGCAGCACCGGGGTCAGACCGAGGTCGCGCAGCCCACGGACCGCGTCGGCCGAGGTGGGTCTGACAGTGTCGGCGACGACGAGGACCGCGTGGGCGGCACCGTCCCAACCGGCGAAGACCGGTGTCCGGCCGTCCTGCTCGGCGGCCTGCGCTGCCACATCGAGTTCGTCGGGGATGTGGACCGAGCGGTCGGTCAGCAGCCGGCGGCGGCCGGCGACGACCGCGTGACCTGCGACGACCGCCTGCACGCCGAGTCCCTCGACGCTGCGGAAATCCGTCGCGTCCGGCAGGACGCCGACCCGTTCCCGTGCCCCGCGGGCGATCGCCCGGGCGATCGGATGCTCGGAGGCGTCCTCGACCGCGCCGACCAGCCGCAGCACCTCATCGGGGTCGACACCGGCGGCCGGCAGCAGGTCGACCAGGCTCATCCGCCCGGTGGTCACCGTTCCGGTCTTGTCCAGGACGACGGTGTCCACCCGCCGGGTCGATTCCAGCACCTCCGGCCCCTTGATCAGAATCCCGAGCTGGGCGGCCCGACCGCTACCGACAAGCAGGGCGGTGGGCGTCGCGAGGCCGAGCGCGCACGGGCAGGCGACGATCAGTACGGCGACGGCGGCGGTGAATGCGGCCGTCGCCCCGTCACCGAGTGCGAGCCACACCGTGAGGGTGGCGACAGCGAGGACGATCACCACCGGGACGAACACCGCCGAGACCCGATCGGCGAGCCGCGCGATCGCGGCCTTCCCGCTCTGCGCCGCCACGACCAGCGTCGCCATCTGCGCAAGCTGGGTGTCCCCACCCACCCGGGTCGCCCGGACCACCAGCCGACCGCCGGCGTTCAGCGTGGCGCCGGTGACCGCGTCGCCCGGGCTGACCTCGACCGGTAGTGACTCGCCGGTGAGCATGCTCGCGTCGACCGCGGAGCGGCCTTCCTCGACCACCCCGTCAGTGGCGATCTTCTCCCCCGGCCGGACGACGAAGCACTCCCCCACGGCCAACTGCTCCACGGGTAGCCGCTGCTCCCGGCCGTCGCGCAGGACCGCGACGTCTGTGACACCGAGCTCCAGCAACGCCCGCAGCGCGGCGCCGGCCCGGCGTTTGGCCCGCGCCTCGAAGTAGCGGCCGGCGAGGATGAACGTCGTCACCACCGCGGCAACCTCAAGGTAGATGCTGTCCGCGGCGCTGTCCCGGGTGGCCAGGAGCGTGAAGTGCATGGTCATGCCCCGCTCGCCGGCATGACCGAGGAACAGGGCGTACAACGACCAGCCGAACGCCGCGAGCGTACCGATGGAGATCAGCGTGTCCATGGTCGCCGCGCCGTGCCGCAGGTTCGTCCACGCCGCACGGTGGAACGGAAAGCCAGCCCACACCACGACCGGCGCGGCCAGCGTCAGCGACAGCCACTGCCAGTTCTCGAACTGCAACGCGGGCACCATCGCCAACAGCAGCACCGGCAGACTCAGCACCACGGCGACGACCAGCCGGGTACGCAGCGGACCGGTCTGATCCGCCTGCGCTGCCCCGGTGGTCTCGCCGGCATCCCCGTCGAGGCTCGCCACCGCGCCGGCCGGCCGCTCCGTTCGCGGCTGGGGCACGAAGGCCCGGTAGCCGGCCTTCTCCACCTCGACGATCAGGTCGGCTGCGGTGAGCCGGCCGGGGTGGACGACATGCGCCTGCTCGGTGGCGTAGTTGACCGCAGCGCTCACACCGTCAAGCCTGTTCAACCGCTTCTCGATGCGCGCCGCGCAGGACGCGCAGGTCATCCCCTCGATCGACAGGTTGGTGGCACCGCCGCCGACAGGCCGCGCGTCATCCACGGTCGCGCTCATCACGAATCTCCCTCCACCCTCAGCGATCTTTCGACGCCAGCCCGGCCAGTGCGTAGCCGGCCTCATCCACGGCGGTGCGAACCGCCGCCTCGTCGAGCGGCTGTTCGCTGGTCACGGTCACCGCGCCGGCGGAAAGATCGACGGAAACGTCGCTGACACCCGCAAGGCGGCCGATCTCGCTGCGCACCGCGCTGACGCAGTGCGCGCAGGTCATGCCGACAACGGTGTAGGTGGATGTGATCACAGCGGGTTCCTTCCGAATCAAATGATCAATATCGGGGCGGGTCGACCAGGTTTCAGGTCAGGACCGGACCAGGCGGGCGATCGCCGCCGAGGCCTCCCGTACCTTGCGGTCGGCCTCGTCACCGCCGGCCGCCGCGGCCCGCACGACGCAGTGCGTCAGGTGCTCATCAAGGAGGCCCAGCGCGACCGACTGTAGCGCCTTCGTCGCCGCCGACACCTGGGTCAGGATGTCGATGCAGTACTCCTCCTGCTCGACCATCCGCTGCAGCCCCCGGATCTGGCCTTCGATGCGGCGTAACCGCTTGAGGTGGTCGTCCTTGTTGCCGATGTAGCCATGACCGACGTCCATGAACCCTCCAACACCAATACCCACTAGGGGTATCCTGAGTCGAAACGCTATACCGGTACCAGGTATCGGTCAAGGAGCGGCCGGCAGGGAGCCGGGATCGCCAGGGCGAACCCGCGGAAGATCCCGGCTCCGGTCAGGTGACGGTCAGCCGACGGACAGGGTCACGACGGCGGTGTGCAGTACCGCCGCGGTCTGGAACTGCACGAACACCCGCCAGTTGCCGGCTTTCGCCATCATCGCCTCGAAGGACAGCGCCGGTCCGCCACCCGCAGCGCTGGTCGCGCCCACCGGGTGCAGATGAGCGAAGGCAAGGTCACCTTCGTGGAAGGCACTCAGGTGCGCGTAGGTGTCCAGGTAGGGCTGCAGGTCGGTGACGGGCGTGCCCTCCTTGGACACCGTGACCGTCAGCGTGTGCGCCGCCCCGGCCATCACCTCACCGGCCAGGGTCAGGGTGTAGCCGTCGACCTGTGTCGTGGTCGATGCGGGCGGCAGCGGCGTGACGGCGGACCTCCCGGCAACGGTGACCGGCTGGCTGAGGACCAGCGGCAGGTCCTGCCCCGAGCTGTTCGTGGTGATGAACGAGGCGTAGACCCGGTACGAGCCCGGCTGCACCGCGTCAAGGGGCACCGTCCAGGTACCGTCGCCGGCCATGGTCGGGTGCACGTGCTGGAAGCCGGTGAGATCGGACCGGACCAGATAGAGGTGCATCAACCTGGTCTGATCCGGCCTGAACGCGGTGACCGGTGCACCAGTTCCGCCCACGATCTGGAACCGGAACGGGGTCGGCGCATCGGCTGGCAGCGAGGACACAGCCGGGACGAACCGGAAACCGGATGCCTCGGCGGTGAGGCCGTCGCCCACCGGCTGTTCCGCCGTACCTGCCATCCCGGCGTGCCCCGATGCAGACGGCGCCATCATCGTGGGCGCCATCATCGTGGGCGCCGTCATGGTGTGTTGCATCGTCGGCGTGGTCGTGGAACCACCGCCACAGGCGGTGACCGTCAGTCCGACGGCAACGGTCACACCGGCCGCCACGAACACGGACCGGACACGGGCATGCGAACGCAACAAAATCGACATCGACATCAAGAATCTTCCCGGACGGCACGCGACGCTCGCGTGCGGGTGGACGGACACGTCAGCCGACCCGAGCCCTCGCTCCGGTCAGCGACGCCCTGTCACGTCCGGGACACGCACAACCTCACCAGCAGACACGAACCAGCCAGCGGTGGGGCGCGGCACCCATGACCCGCACGGTCGGCACCGGCGTTCCACAGCCGGACGGGCCACGCCCACGCGACCACGCCGAGCAGAAGGGCCAGCAGCCAGGCCAGCCCTGGCCGGGGAGGTGACGACACGCACAACGTGCCATGGCCGCGGCCATCACCTCTGACCACGGCCGGTGTCTGGGACACCGCGGACACCGCGGACACTGCGGACAGTGCGGGAAGTGCGGGAAGTGCCTGGCCGGTGGCCGGGAGGTACATCGCCATCTGCGCCATCGCGGCGGCCTCGTGGCCGGTGGTCGAACCGTGTACCGCCATCGTCGACCCCGCCGCGGCGCCACCGCCTGGGCATCCCTGCCCGGCCAGCACCCCGTGCATGACGAACAACCCGGCCAGCACCACGTATGCCAGCACCAACCGGCCGGTCGCCCGCGCCGGTGCGATCCTGCTGCCCACGGGGCTCCCTTCCCGATCGGCATTCCCAATCGGCCTTCCCGATCGGAACCGGCAACCCGGGCCGCGCAAGCAGCGGCTCCGCGTGGCACGGCGACCACCTGACATCGTAGTCGATCTACGTGGGCACCGCTGCTCGCACGCTCGGTGCTTGCGACGCCCACTATTGCGAATTTCTTGCATCTGAGAATATTGTGCGTCTAGGTTGTGCTGTCGCCCCGCCGATGAAAGCAGGTCGCTCATGACCACGCGCTCGCTCGCCACGCTCCCCCCGGCCGGCTCGTCCACGTCCCGGTGGCAACGTGTGCGCGGCTCCATGACCCGCCGTGAGTGGAGCCGCACGGCCGGCATGGCCGCGTTCATCCTGGCCCTGCACGTGATCGGCTGGTTCGTCCTCGTCGCAATCGTCGCGCCAGAGCACTACAGCCTGGGGACCAAGACCTTCGGCGTCGGTATCGGGGTGACCGCCTACACCCTGGGGATGCGCCACGCCTTCGACGCCGACCACATCTCGGCCATCGACAACACCACCCGTAAGCTCATGAACGACGGCCAGCGACCGCTGTCGGTCGGCTTCTGGTTCTCTCTCGGCCACTCCACCGTCGTCTTCGCGCTGGCGTTCCTGCTCTCGCTGGGCGTCAGAAGCCTGGCCGGTCCGGTAGGTGATGAGAACTCCGAGCTGCACAACGTCACCAGCCTGATCGGCACCACCGTCTCCGGCATCTTTCTCTATATTATCGCGATCATCAATATTGTTATCCTTGCCGGGATCTGGCGTGTCTTCCGGCAACTGCGCACCGGCGTCTTCGACGAGGCAGCGCTGGAGGACCAGCTGAACAACCGCGGCTTCATGAACCGTCTACTGGGCCGGTTGATGAAATCAATTACCAAACCCTGGCAGATGTACCCGTTGGGCGTGCTGTTCGGCCTCGGTTTCGACACCGCCACCGAGATCGCCCTGCTGGTGCTCGCCGGCTCCGGCGCCGCTTCCGGCCTGCCGTGGTACGCGATCCTGTGCCTTCCCGTCCTGTTTGCCGCGGGAATGAGCCTGCTCGACACCGTCGACGGATCGTTCATGAACTTCGCCTACGGCTGGGCATTCTCGAAACCGGTCCGTAAAGTTTACTACAACCTCACCATCACCGCACTGTCGGTGGCTGTCGCCGTCATCATCGGCACCATCGAACTCCTCGGGCTCATCGCCAAGAAACTCTCGCTGCACGGTGCGTTCTGGGACTGGATCAGCGGCCTGGATCTGAACATCGTCGGTTTCGTCATCGTCGGTATGTTCTTCGCCACCTGGGCTATCGCGCTGGCTGTGTGGAAAATCGGCCGTATCGAGGAGAAATGGACCGCCGACAGCTGATTGCGCCCGGCAGGAGGGTCGCGGCGTCGCGGGTCGATCCCGGGCAGGCCGGGCTCCACGACCAGCCGGCGATCGCCCGTCCCCGGTGCCAGTCGGGTTCGCAGTCAGTCGGGTTCGCAGTCAGTCGGGTTCGCAGTCAGTCGGGTTCGCCGAGATCGAGTTGGAACCAGACGGTTTTGCCGGTGCTGGTGGGTCTGGCGCCCCAGTTGGTGGCGAGTTCGGCGACGAGTTGCAGGCCCCGACCGCCTTCGTCGTCGTCGGTGGGGTGCAGGAGGCGGGGGACGCGGCTGTCGTCGTCGGAAACCTCGACATAGAGGGCGTCGCGACCCTGGCGGATGGCGAGTTCGAAGGGGGTGGCGGCGTAGCGGATGGCGTTGGTGACCAGTTCACTGACGAGCAGTTCGGTGATGTCGAGAAGTTCCGGGACTTTCCATTCGGTAAGACTGGCGATGGCGGCACTACGGGCGATCTTGGCGGCGCGGGGTTCCGGGGTGAGGATGAAGGTGTTGGTGTACGCGGTCGTCGCAACGGTGGCGTGGACGAGCAGGAGCGCGACGTCGTCGTCATAGCCGTCGGTGCGGTCGAGGAATGTCAGAAGCCGGTCAGCGGTGGCGTGGAGGGCGCCGGGGCGGGCGAGGACGCGTAGGAGGTGTCCGGTTCCTTCGTCTATGTCGATGGTGGCGGATTCGACGAGTCCGTCGGTGAACAGGGCGAGGATGGAGCCCGCGGGAAAGCGGTAACGGGTTTCGGTGACGGTCTGGCGGCCGACGCCGAGAATGACGTCGTGGGTGTCCCCACCGCCGTCGAGGAAGCGGACCTGGCCGTCGGGGTCGCGCATGACAGGGGGCAGGTGGCCGGCGTTGGCCACGGTGATGCTGGCGGTGGCGGGTTCCCAGATGGCGTAGATCGCGCTGACGAGCGTGCCGTCGGGCCCGGTTCCGATGGCGCGGACAAGATCATCAAGATTGGTCAACACATCGGCGGCGGTCAGGTCGAGGGCTGCGAAGGCGCGGACGGCGGCACGGACCTGGCCCATGGCTGCGGCCGCGGTCAGGCCGCGGCCCATGACGTCGCCGATGACGAGGGCGACCCGGCCGGCGGACAGCGGGATGACGTCGAACCAGTCGCCACCGACCTCAGTGCCGGCGGTTCCGGGTTCATAACGCCAGGCAACGTCCAGACCTTCGACGGGGGGCACGTCGCCGGGCAGCACGCTGCGTTGCAGGGTGACCGCGGCAGTGCGTTGCCGAGCGTAGGCGCGGGCGTTGGCGATCGCGGACGCGATCCGGCTCCCCAGTTCCCCGGCGGTCCGCGCGTCCACGTCGGTGTAGGTCCGCCCGGAAGGACCCAGGCCGAAGTGGACGACACCGTGAAACTCACCCCCCGCCACCAGCGGCACCGCCAGGCCGGAGCGGATACCGAAATGCCGGCGATAGTCCTCCGTGCCGGGAATCGCAATGCGGTCGACCATTTCCTGGTCGAACGTCAAATGGATGGGGCGCCCCAGCGTCAGGGCAAGGTGGCCGGGAGTACCAGGCCGCATCTCGAGAAGGCGCCCGGCGGTGTCGTCGGCTCCGGGCAGGGGCGGAGTCCCAGGCAGGTGCGCCCAGACCACTCTGCGCATCAGCAGCCGGTCCGGCCTCGCATCGGGGTCCATCGGCTCGTCGGTCAGCAGCACCACGCACTCGTCGGTGAACTCCGGGACGACGAGCTCGACCAGCTCCTGCAGGGTCGCAGCCAGGTCCAGCGACGCTCCGACCAGCCCGCTGGCCCGGCCGAGCAGCCGCAGCCGCCGCTCCACCGCGTCACGCTCGGCCTCTGCCCTACGCTGATCGGTGACATCGGCCACCGCCTGACCGACCGCTACCGTTACGCCGCAACAATCCCGCAGCGGGTAGCAGGAGACACGGTGGATGCGTTCCTCGGGCCAGCGGAGCCGGGTCACGTCGATGATCTCCACATCGAGGCTCGCCTGCCCGGTCGCCAGTACGTGGCGGGCCATGTCCCATGCGGCGGACGCCACCTCGGGCATCACCGCGGGTGCGGGCCTGCCCACGATCTCCTCGGCGGTCAGCCCAGTCAGCGCGAGCATCGCCTGGTTGACCCGAAGTACCCTCAGCTCGCGGTCAAAGATCGTCAGGGCGATCGGGACAACCTCGAACAGCTCACCGGCTAAGGCCGACACAGCCAGCTTCCCCGACCCCGCCGTGGTGCGCGGTCCCGGGGGACCCGACTGGCTGTTCATGGACGTGTTGTACCCCCGAAGCCGTGGCGTCGCATCCAGGTGCTCGTGCACTTCCCGTGCTCGTCGGCACCAAACGTCCAGGTGGCCGCCGCACTGATGCAGGGCCGGGGTCCCGTGACACCTCCTCGGCTGCCTACCGTGCGTCACCAACCGTTCTGGACGTGGACGGGACCCCGGTCGCCGGCCGCCGGCCGCCGGCCGAATTCGCCAACGCCGGCTCGGGGACTCCGGTAGGTCATCCATGTATTACGCGGACGCGATCCGCATCGAGTTCGGATTGTGACACTGCGAACCTAACGTCGCAGCAGCGTCCCTGGCCTTCGGACCGGTCGAGCAACCTCGTGCCGACAAACCGGTGACGACCCGCGTCGCCGTCAGCTGCCGCCGCAGGGCAACGCTGGCAACCCTGTCGGGTGCAGACTCACCATGTGGACACCATGGACTATCCGAACCTGATCCGCCATGAGGGCGAGGCGCTGCTGAGCGCCGTGACCGGCAACCTCGACCGCCCGGTGCCCACATGTCCCGGCTGGGATGCCCGCCGGCTTGTCGGTCATGTCGGACGTGTGCTGGAGGCCCAGACGACCCACATACGCCGGGCGACGACGCAGCCGCCGGAGCGGGTCGGACCGCCGCCGACCGGCGACACCGAACTGATCGACTACTACCATCAATGTCTCGACCTGGCGGTCGACATCCTCACCTCGGTCGACGCCGACCTGCCCGCGTGGAACTTCACGCTGGCGCCGAAGATCGCCCGATTCTGGCCCCGCAGGCTGGCACACGAACTGCTCGTACACCGGTACGACGCGGCGAACTGCGCCGGCCTGACATGGACGGTCGAGCCGACCTTCGCCGCTGACGGGGTGGACGAGGTGCTCACCGTCCTGCTTCCGGCCGCCAGGGCGGCCGGGGTGACGCCGGTCGCCGCCGACGGGAGCGCGCACGTACACCTCACCGACACCGATGGGGAATGGCTGGTCCGGTTGGACGGCACGACGGTCGAGGTGAGCGTCGGCCACGCGAAAGGGGACGGGGTGCTGCGCGGACCGGCCGACAAGGTACTGCTGGCGCTGTGGGGACGGGTGGCGCCGGACTCGGACGGCCTCATAGTCCTCGGTTCCGCAGAACTCATCCAAGCACTGCTGCCTGGGCGGTGACACAGGGTGTCCGGGATGGCGGATTCGACGCCGATTCCGGCCGCTCTGAATTGCCCGCCGGCGGGATAGCAAGAACCGCAACGTGGCTGTTGACAGGTATTCGCCGCAGCAGCGAAGATTCGACCATGGCGACTGTTTCGGCGAGTACGCTCTGTATCGCACCATTGGATAGTGTATGGGCTACGCTGACCGACCTGTCCAGGTATCCGGACTGGAACACCGTGCACATCTCCTTCCCCAAAGGAGCACCCGCGGCCCTCGAGCCGTCGTCGACGTTCACCCAGAAAATATCGAACATGGGAACGTCCGCCGAGGTCAGATGGACGATCATGACGGTGGAGCCACCACGGCTGCTGGAGTTCAAAGGCCTCGGTCCGATGAATACCTCCGTCCAGACGTCCTACGAGGTCGACACGGTCGAGGGAGGCACCCGGGTCACCGTTACGAACGAATTCACCGGCACCATGGTCAGAATCGGGGGCAGACGACTCACCACCTCCGCGCAGACTGCTCTTGAAACATCGCTGGCGAAATTCAAGGACGTTGTCGAGTACTGATCCTGGTGGATGCACCGAACGATTTTCGTGATCTTTTTTGATCTTTCGGAAGCGGTTCTCCGGGATTCCGATGACGATAGTCGAGTGTCCGAGGGGGACTCGGCCACTACGCCTACGGACGAGTTTCGGGCATCCACAACCAGCGAGGAGCATTCGGGCCGGGGATCCGCTTGGACGGGGCGTGAAGGTACGGATCGGGATCGCGCCCGGAGCGGACTCCGGCGACAGTTTCGCGGACATCGTCGGCCGGCTTGACGAACTCGGTGTGGACTCCCTGTGGCTGCCGGAGCTTGTGTCCGCACCGACTACGTCGGTCATGACCCCACCTGCGGAAGGCTTTCTTCCTGTCCGGCGGCGTTCGTCCGCCGAACAAGCTCGGATAATGGACACTCGGTACTGTGCTGAGCCACGGGTGTACACGCCCCATGCTCCTAAATGGGAACCATCCTTGCGACGAGACCACGGAATGGACCGCACGCGTCGAGACGATCACTCCGGTGCTCGCCCGGCACCGAGACCAGGCTGAACACGAACGGGCCACTCCCCCCGCCGTCATCGACGCGCTACGCGAACAGAACATCCACCGGATGTGGGTCTCCCGCGCCTTCGGCGGCGGACAGGTCAGCGTCCAGACCGGCTCGGCCGTCCTGCAGGCACTCGCCCGCGTCGACGCATCCGTCGCCTGGCAGATGGGGGTCCAGGGTGCCATCGGCCGGATGTCGGACTATCTACCGGAGCCGGTGGCACACCGGCTCTTCCGCGAGAACACGAGACTGGTGGTCGGCGGCATCAACCCGACCGGGCAGGCCGAACCCGTGCCCGGCGGATACCGGCTACACGGCACATGGTCGTTCGCCAGCGGCTCGGCGCACGCCAGCTGGCTGGTCGCCACCGCGATGCTCCCGGATGACCACGCGTCATGCACGCCCCCCACCGGGCCACGGACACACATGTTCTTCGTGCCGACCAGTGCCGTCCGCTTCGTGGACGACTGGTTCACCGCGGGACTACGAGGCACGGGAAGCACAACCTTCTGCGTCGAGGACCTGGTCGTCCCCGCGGACCACACGATCGACGGCTCGCTCCTGCGACGGCCCCCCGCCGGTCGGACCTCCCGGGCCTACCCGATCGCCTACTACGACTTCGCCACGTTCACGACCGCGTCGACAGCACTGGGAATCGCCCAGGACGCCCTCGAGACCTTCCGGTCGCTGGCCCGAGAGAAAATCCCTGCCAGGGCGACGAGCCCGCTGGCCGCCAGCCACACCGTGCAGGCGGGGCTAGCCCGCGCGGAGATCCTGGTCCGGACAAGCGCTCTACTGCTCACCGACGCGGCCGACCACGCAACGGCACACGGCGAGCAAGGCCGGGACAACCTCAGCGCACTGATCCGCCTGGCGGCCGCAGCCGTCGCCGAGAACACCGCAGCAGCCGTGGACACCCTCTACGATCTGGCTGGAACGAGCTCCCTCCACACCGCCAGCCGGCTGGACCGCTGCTTCCGTGACATCCACGCGGCGGTCAAGCACATCACCCTGTCTCCGACGAATTTCGAGATGGTCGGGCAGTACCTGCTGGGCGGGGCACTCCTGACACGACGGTGAACCCCGTGGTCAGTCCAGACCTGCCCACGCCTGGGCGAGGAGTTCGTAGGAACGCACCCGGGCGGCGTGGTCGTGGGTAACGGTGGTGATGAGCAGCTCGTCGGCGCCGGTGACGTCCCGCAGCGTGCGCAGCCCCCGGACGACGGTCGCGGGTGAACCGACGAACTGGGTATCGACCCGATCCGCGACCAGCGCACGGTCCTCCTCCGTCCACGGGAAGGCCGTCACCTCGGCCGGCGTGAGATAGGGGACGACGCCCTCACCCCTGCGGATACTGCCCGCCCACGGGCCGTACCCGCCCGCCAGCCGGCGGGCGGTCACGTCATCGTCGGCGACGACGACGTCCGCGGAGACCATGACGTACGGTGCACGCAGCGTCTCCGAATTTTCCTACCTTCAGGACCATCCGACCGGCGGAGATCGACTGCCTGCCAAGTCAGGAATAAGGCGCAGATTGTTCCACAACATATGAGGATATCATCCTCTTCTCTCCCCTGCGCGCTTCTGCCGATCGACAAAAGCGGGACGGCTCCAGCCAGGGGCGGTCAGCGATGTTGATCGTACGCTATTCCGGAAAAGTGTCCGCCGTCCGCCGGCAATACGGGACGGCCTGTTCGACGCGCCGGCGTCCAGACGAGGAGTGCCCATGGAAACAGGCCCGGTGGTGACCCCGTCCGATACCGTCGAGCCGTCGGCACGGGAATTCTTTCTCCCCGAATTGCCGCGCTCCCTCCCGTTCGCCTACCACCCGAAGGCCGCACAGATCGAGTTCGCCTCGAACGGCTGGGTGCGGGCACAGCTCGGCGAGTGCTTCGCGACCGAAGAGGACCTGCTGTTCTTCCTGCGCCAGCGAAACGGAATCTACGGTCCCCTCACCGTGCCGAACGCCGACGACCAGCGGGCTCGGGACATCGCCGACTGGTACCAGTACGTGACAGTGATCGACAGCTTCGTCTCGGACCGGTCGGCCCTCTGCGCCAGTGACAGCAAGGCCCGCGAGGTCTTCGCCAACATCATCGCCGACTTCCACGGCCGTGTCCTCGGCGTAAGCCGGGCGTGCCCCGAACGTAACCGCTCTGATCAAGTCGACGGAGGTCGCGCTCTCTGCCGTCTGACGCCGTGAGCCTCCGTCCCGACCCGAGCTTGGGTGCCGCGCTGTCATCGTCCGCACATGTCTGCGTGATGAAGGCTGGGCTCCGTATCTGTACTTCCACTCGGCGCGGGCCGACATGCATTGCCGCCTGGGTGATCACGCCCAGGCGGCGGCCTACCGCCTCGCACGAAAGCGTCCGTCGAGCCCTACAGAACCGCAGCGTCGGCAGCTCCACAATGACCGCGTGATTCCGCCGGGCTATTCGACACGTGCGTTGTTCGGTTCGGTGATGCGTGTGAGTAGTGGGAGGGCGGTGAGGATCACTGCCAGGGATACGGCCAGGCCACCGCTGATGGTCAGGTAGTAGATGTGACCGGGCAGTGCGGCGGACCCGCCCTTGATGGCCAGCTGGCTGACGATCGGTACCGCGACGGCGAGACCTGCGGCGGCGGCCACGGCTGCCGCCACGACCAGTGGTAATGTCGATTCGAGCAGAACCACCCGGTAGAGGGTGGAGGTCGGGGTGCCGGTCAGGCGCAGCAGGGTGAACGGTCGTTTGCGTTCCAGCAGGCTTCCTCCGACCGCCACAGCGAGGCCGCAGCCCGCGACGAACAAGGTTATTGCGACCACGACCAGCGTGATCTGTTCGATTTCATCGAAGAGGACCGCCCTGGTGTGGGCGACTTCACCGAAGGTCTTCGGCGCGTCGGTCGCTGTCGACTGTGCGATGTAGATCGTCAGCAGCGTACGGACTTTCTCCAGCGTCGCGGGATCGTCGGTTTTGATCAGCACCGCTCCCAGAGCCAGGCCGGCGAGATCGTCAGCGACGGCGGCGCTGGCGTGGTCGACGATGGGCAGGTCCTTCTCGGCCGCCAGCATGTTGTCGGTACCCAGAAGGAGCCCGAAATCGGCGTTCACGGCCTGCACGCCCGGGGTGCACTGCCCGAGCGCGGCGAACTGGATGAGATTTTCGCAGCTGACGAGGTGGCCGATACCGGGGGGCCACCCGGTATCGGATGACGTCTGGGGCTGGCTGTCGTGCGCCGTCGGGGTGTACAGCGCCAGCGCGGTGACGCCGGGATAGGACCGCAGCCGGTGCAGGAGAGCGGCGCCGGTCTGCGGGGACAGCCCCTGCTGAGCGGATGCGAGGCTGAATTCGCTGGGGATGGGGGCTGTACCGCAGTCGCCCGCGCAGGTGGTCGGTATCGGCGCGAACGAGGCCCGCAGCACGGTGCGCAGCGTGCCGCCGCCGACCGCCTGCTGGCCCGAGATGATCGCTGGTATGAGCCCGGCGATCGCCGTCCCGATGAAGACGGCCAGCACGAGCCCGCTGACGGAGCGGAAGGCGGCTGTGGGGTTGTCGGCCAGTCGCCGTGCGGCCAGCAGCGTCGCGGCACCGCGCGCGGACCGGGCGACCAGACGCGCGGCCTGCATCGTGAGCCAGGAGCCGCCCACGACCAACCCGGCCATGATCAGCATGAGACCGAGGAAGGTGACCGAAAGGTCATGGGGAGGTTGGCGGCCGGCCGTCTGGGCTCCGTTGTTGTTGCCGAGCGTTGCCGGGCCTATGAACAGGAGCATGCCGATCAGGAGCGGAAGAACCCGCCACGCCCGGGGATCGGTGGGTGTCGTCTTTCGGCTGACGCCGAGCGGAGAGATCCGCACCCGCCGCAGCGACCACAGCGCTGCACCGACCGCCGCGAGTGGGACGCCGATGAGGACGGCGGCGTACTCGGACCCGGTCGCGGTGACCACGTCGGGGAAATAGCGTGCGCCGGTGATCGCGACGTCCGCGACCGCAGGCCGCAGCAGCTGGAAGATCCAGATGCCTGCCAGCGTGCCGAACATGGCGCCGACGAGCGCGTCCATCGACGCGATGACATTGATCTGGCGTGCTGTCGCACCGACCAGCCGCAACGCCGCGAAGCGCTCCTCGCGGCGAGCGGCTGCCAGCCGGGTGGCCGTGCCGATGAGGATCAGCAGCGGGAAGATCAGCGCGATCGCGGCGAGGCCGAATCCGTACTGGTACAGGCTGGTGGTGCTGGCGACGACGGGCTTGGTCGCGATGGCGCTGACCTGCATTGTGGACGGGATCGCGGCCAGTCGTTCGGGCGCGTACCCGATGATGATCGCTAGTTCATCCGGGCTGGACAGCGCCGCGTCGCCGACCACGCCGGCCTGCACACCGGGGAACCGGTCACCGAGTTCGTCGCGTGGTACCGAGGCCAGCAGCGTGGCCAGCGCCGGTGAGGCGTAGTACTGTCCCGCGCCGGGCAGTCTGGGGACGCCCGGCACGACAGGTGCCTGCGGGCCAAGGGCCGCCACGTCGAGCCGCTCGATGGGGTGGCCCTGGTAGTAGTCGAGGCTGTAGTTCCACAGCTCGCTGTTCGGGGCGCCCGGTGTGGGGCGGGCAGGCGCCGCCCCGTGCGTGCACTCCCAGCACGGCCGGTTGTTGGTCGCCTGGAAAGCGTGCAGATCGGCCAGCACCGACAGCAGCACCGCGACGCCGACCGTGACCGCCGACGCCATCAACACGAGTCTGATGAGGGCCTCCCTGCCGCTACGCAGCGACAGCGCCAGACCCAGCCGGACCATCACGGGATGACCTGTGTCACGTAGGGGTTGATGACCGTGCCATCGCGCACCATGACCTCGCGGTCGGCACAGGCGGCCACCCGAGCGTCGTGGGTCACCAGGATCACGGTCGTGCCCTCTTCGCGGGCGAGGTCGACCAGCAGACCCATGACGTGCTCGCCCGTCAGGGAGTCGAGCGAACCGGTCGGCTCGTCGGCGAACAGGACGGTGGGCTGGGCGACGAGCGCCCGGGCGAGCGCGACCCGCTGCGCCTGGCCGCCGGACAGCTCCCCGGTACGCCTACCACCGAGGCCGTCGAGCCCCAGCCGATTCAACCATGATCCGGCCCGGCGGTAGGCCTCTTTGCGGTTGACCCGCCCCAGCAGCAGCGGCAGGGCGATGTTGTCCGCCGCGCTCAGCTCGGGCACCAGCTGGCCAAACTGAAAGACGAACCCGAAACTCGTGCGCCGCAGCTGCGTCCGCTTGGTGTCGCTGAGCGTGTCGAGCCGTCGCCCGTCGAACCAGACCTCGCCGCGGTCCGGCGTGAAGATCCCGGCCAGGCAGTGCAACAGCGTCGACTTTCCCGAGCCGCTCGGCCCCATGACGGCCAGGATCTCCCCGGCGGCCACCGACACGCAGGCGTCCTGCAGTGCGGGCGTCGGGCCGAACGACCGGTAGACGCCGCGGGCCTCGATCATGCAGCCGCGGGAAGCGGGTGCGGCGGGCAGGTCGTCGGTTCTCATGCGGCACGCACCATGTCTGCCAGGACGGTGAGCCGCTCCGAGGTGACGTCGATCCACCGCAGGTCGGCCTCGAGATGAAACAGGCCATGATCGGCCAGAAGGGCGTCAATCAGAGCGCCGGTGCGCTTGACCTCGGTCAGCTCCCGCATGCGCTGCAGATGCGCCGCACGCTGGGCGTCGAGGTAGCCTCCGGCGTCGCGTCCCAACATCAGCGCCAGCACGACCTTGGTGAACAGCACCGTCTGCAGGTGCGGCTCGCCGTGCACCGGCTCGGTGAGCCACGCCTCGACCTCGGTCTTCCCGACGGTGGTGATGGCGTAGCGCTTGCGGTCCGGTCCCCCGCCGGGCTCGCTCTGTCCGGCCGTGACCTTGCCGTCTCGGGCGAGCCGTCCAAGAGTGGCGTAGACCTGACCGAAGGGCAGCGGCTTGCCCCGTCCGAAAAACGCGTCGTAGTCGTGTTTGAGGTCGTATCCGTGGCTCGGCTCACGGTCGAGCAGCCCAAGAAGGGTCAGCGGAACACTCATGTCGGTGACAATACTCTGAGAGTAGACTCGACATCTATACACGCATGTATCAGCTCATGGTCACGACCCTCCGCCGAAGGCTGGCCGTAGCCACGGGCACGTAGGCCGACCCGAATCGCCCCCTACCTGCCCCCTGCTGCCCCGGTCGGCCGCCAGGGGGGAGGCCTCGGTTCAACCGCGACCGAGGTGCGGCGGCGGTTCCGGTCGATGCACGGGCTTGATCGTCTGGTGGGGCGGCGGCGCAAGTGGGTGCCCTGGCGTGATCTTTGTCGGGAACGCTACGGAGAAAGCTGACGGCCGCGACTTCATGGCGGGATCGGGGTGCATCAGTGGTTGAGCCAGCCTGCCTGTCTCTGCGACCTTCATGCTCCATCCTGGGCCGAGATGGGCTTGAAGCGTGGCTGGGTGGAGAGGGGTTTGCAGCTGGGCCTGAACAGTGAGGAAGTCCGTGGTCTCGTGAGCTGTCCAGGGCCGGTTGCGTTCGACCTCGATCGCCGCTCGTAGCCCTGGCGGTCGTTCCCACTCTCCATTCGGGTCGAGCTGGTTGTGGTACCCCGGCTCACCTTCGCCGCGGCGGAACACCGCGACCTCCCCGACGATCCGGTCAGCATCGATCCGGTCAGCCAGCGCCGGCACGCCCACGTAGGAGCGGCGTGCGTTCTCCGGAACGGTGAGCCGGCCACCGCCGCGATCCTGGACCTGGTCGTAGTAGCGCTTGAGGATTCCCTGCTGGCTCATCGCCTCGGGCACGCCGAGGAACGCGGCCGCGATCCGGTAGCCGGCAGCGTGGTAGCGGCGCATGTCCTTGACCACCGACGCGGGATTGCCCGCCGTCGACTGGACGACGGCGTTGAACCTGTGCTCGCGGATGTGGTCATGCATCATCTGCGCCCACCGGCGTCCGGCGGCGCCCGTGTGCAAGGCCATCGACTGGTCGTCCTCGGCCATGAGCCGGTCGTATTCCGGGTGGAACGGTTTGTACCGGTCGCTGTCGACATCGACAAACCCATCATCGAACGTCGCGCCGATGTCCGGGGTGACCCGTGACTTCCCGCTGTCGGGCTGAGCGACGAGGAACACCACCACAGGCGCGTCCACCGGCCGGGCGCGGCGGGTCTCCGCCGGGACAATGAGCTCCCGGAAGATCCACGCTGCTTCTTCCGGGGGGACCTCATACGGGCTGGGAGTGCTGACTACTCAGCCCTCCCGCACCTGGACGGCCAGCTCACTGAACCGGACCCGCGCGGCCCTGATCGCTTCCGGGTCGGATGGGTTCAGCGCATCCCGCTCGGCGATCACCGCCAGGCACCCCGCCCGCCATTGCTGGATTTTCAGCAGGTCCGGGTCGGCCTTCTTCCGCTCGTCTGCGATACGGGCCGAATAGGCGCCGACCACCGCATGCCCCGCTTCCAACGCCGCCTCGTAACTGGCAACCTGCGTGCTGTCCCAGAGGAACGAGGGCAACCCGAACAAGCTCATACCTCCCATTCTCTCTGCCCGCCCGGGCAGACGACATCGGCCACACCGCCGGGAAGGAGCGTCGTCCGCACGAACGAGACCTTGAACCGGCTGGTCTGGCGCGCAGACCGGCATGTCGACAGGGCGCCGATCTCGTCGGCAGCAGCCCTATGGAGATCGCGGCGGACATCGAACACCCGGCCGTCCCGGCCGGCGTTGCCAGCATCCCGCGGATGAGCCGCCGGTCAGCGTCCCCGATCCCATCGGGACAACGATCCTCGTCGGCCTGTTGTGATGCCATATGATCCTCCCGAGGACGCCGCCGGTGACACCTACGTCAACATCCTCGGCGCCAGCACGGCCCGGCAGCGCCTCGACGCCGGTGTACTCGACGAGATCCTCGTCCTCATCGCACCCGTCCTGCTCGGCGACGGTGTCCCGCTGTCTCAACCAGCTGCGCCTGTGCCGGCCTGATTCAGTGGCGCGCCCGTACTGCGAGGCATGGAACCGAGATCCCCTGGCGCACGGCACCCCGTGAAAATCGCCGGAGAGACAAACCACGTGCCATCCCCCAGCTGGTTTGCCACAAACGTCGCGCCGCCGACCTGCATCCAGACCGGTGCTCCCCGTCCGTTACCCCAGGCGCGCTCAACAATGATCGGTTCCGCTCCGGGCCGGATTGCGCGCAAACCAGCTTCCGGACTCACCGCGCCGGCCGCCTTCCCATCGGGGAACCGTCCGAGGTCCAGCCCCGGTAGCTGGCCGGCCGGACACTGCCCCGGGCCTCGCGGAGCCGCGGCGACAGCAGCGGTGGAGACCACGGTCACCGTATCGTTCTGGATACCAGCCACCTCGCCCGCAGGTCGGCCACCGGCGACTGCCGCGGCCACTCCCAGCCCCACCGCCACCACTGCGGCCATCCCGGTGGCGAACACTACAATGACGCCCACCCGGCGCCGGTGGCGTCCGCCATCGCGACCGGCCATGTGGTCCGATGATTCAGTGATTTCCGGCGCATATTCATGTTCATGCACTGAAGATCATCTCCTTCTGAGATCCCTATTTTAGGGTATTACGTCGATAAATCAGACTGTAGCCCGCACTTTCCACGGCCCGAGACCGTCACCCGCGCGCGAACGGCCGGTGATCAGAGCGCGCAGGTCCGGAAGCCCGGCCTGTCCCGGTGGGTCCCGCCGCTACTCAGACATCCGCACAGCCGACAAAAGGATAGTAATATGAAAGATACGCTGCGCTGCTGTACCCTTTGACCTGGGTGCTGAAATTCTCGTGGAACCACCAGTACCGGTTACCGTTGATCGTTTGACCGACGACGTAGTAAAACAGGCACGCTTGCTGACCGGGGTACCCCGCACCCACGGCGGTGCAGGAAGTGTTCGCACAGGTGCGGATGTTCACACCATTTGCTCCGTAGCCACCCAAGGAGCCCACCGATGCATTCGCCGTTCCCGTGCACAGATAAACGGAGAGGAGAACTGCTAACAGAACACCCGAAACTCGCGGCGCTGATCTGCGCGCAGTGATTCCACCAAGCGTCACCATGTCTGCGTCCCCTCGCGAAATGAACGATGACGACCACATCGACTGCTGGTGCGTCATACTTCTTCGAGCGCCGCAAGCGCCCCGGCCGTACGGGTTGTCAACCTGTCAACCGCCGACTTCTCCGTGAACATCTCCCGCCTCGTCACATCGGCGTCAATTCGAAAACCGATCGCCATTACGTTAAGTAATGGACCGGATTTCTAATGTAGCCGATCCTGGCAGGATGCGGCAACTAGCGTCCTGGTTATCGAAAGAAACGAGTTTCTCGTCACAATTCGGCGCACCTCACGCCGCTGGTATGAGCCACGGTCGGCCGCGGTCGCCGATGCGGTCGACGTCTGCCCGGCTGGCAGCCGGAGCGCGGTCACCCCGATCAGTGGTCGGCCTCAGTCTGCCGTGCGCACTCCGGTGAACGCAGCCGGGCCGGTACCAAGATCGATTGTGAAAGCCCACCCCGGCACCTGCGTGTTCGACGACTCCATCCCACACCGCTACGCGGGCTGATCCGGCCGGCCCGGCGGGCAGCCGGTCGGTGTTCCGGGACCAGCTTGCGAGTCATTCGGAACCGAACGCAACGCGGCCATACTCGACTTTGTACGTAGAGAAACCGAGAATACCCTCAGCGACTCCGACCCCGATCGAGGTACCGGGCCTGGCCGACTGGCGGGCGTACTGGCCGCTTCCGCACGAAATCATCGACGTCCCCGGTGATCACTTCACCATCCTCGAAGAATTCCGCGACTGCTCTACCGGAAGCATGCATGTCGTCGGGGAGACCGACCTCCGCGGCTTCATGGAACTCGCCCTCGCCAACGAACTCGATATCGCCAGGCACAGCGCGACATTCGTCGCCGAATTGCCCCGTGTGCCAACGGCCGCACATGAAAGGCCGCAGGCGATGAGAGAGCGGATCATGAAAGTGAGGGAGTAAACGGCTGTGATGGCAGCCGTATGCGTACTCACTTTCCCTCCATTGATCACTCTTGACATTCTCAAAGATCGCCATCGACGTGTCTCCCGAAATATCGCTCGACCGCAGGAGGGTCGGGGAGACCGTGATGCCAGCGAGATCCGTGCCGCTACGGTCCTACCCCAGAGTTTTCGGGAAAACTTTTATCATAGCGCGGATCGGAGCTGTGGATAGAGAATCCTCCACAGGCGGGTCGACATGCACAGTCGGGACATGCTGAATGAATGGGAAGACATTCTCCTCGATCAGGACTGTGTTGTACGGGTGGAAGTCGCGGTCCATACCCTCGGACGTCCCGCCGTCCGCCACCGGCTCGCGACCGGGGCCTGGCAACGGGTGTACCCGCGGGTACTCGTCACCCACAACGGCCCGCTTTCCCCGCGGCAGGCGCGCTGGGCGGCTGTGCTGCATGCGGGAACCGATGCGACGCTCAGCCATGCAACCGCGGCTGGGCTGGGCGGGCTGCACGGCTTTCCATCACGAACGATCCACGTCACCGTTTCGAACCAGCACCGGGTACCCCCCGTACCCGGGGTCCGGGTCCATCGCCGCCGCAATCTGACCGCCGATGAGATCCTCCCGTCCGCGCGCCCATCCCGCATGCGTATCGAACATGCGCTGCTGGACATGGCGTCGACCGCCACCAGCCAGGACAGTGCCCGGACGGTTCTGGCCGCAGGGGTCCAACAGCGACTGACCACTGCCGCGCGGCTGCGATCCGTTCTCGACGGGCGTGTCTGGATCAGCCGGCGACGTCTGATCAGCGAGACCCTCGCAGATGTCGCAGGCGGGTCCCATTCGCTGCCCGAACTGCGATTCATCCACGCACTGCGCGCGGCCTGCCTGCCTTTGCCGGACCGCCAGGCGGTCAGGGAACGGGTGGGCGGACGCTGGTACCTGGACGCCCGCTGGGAGCAGGCCCGGCTGACTGTAGAGATCGACGGCATCGGCCACCTCGACCCGCGGACCTGGCTTGTCGACATCAACCGCAGCAATGAGCTGGTGCTCAGCGGCGAGCGGGTCCTGCGTTTCCCATCCTTCGCCGTTCGGGACCACCCGGGTGAGGTCGTCGCCCGGATAGCCGCCGCCCTCACCCAGGTCCACCCGACAAACATTGCCCGATCATGAAAGTGAGGGAACAAACGGCTGTGATGGCAGCCGTATGCGTACTCACTTCCTTGAGCACGCGGGATGATCCGTGAAGGCGAACTGCAGAGGCCGCGTACGAGCCACCTTTCGTCTAACCCGCTGACAGCCCAGCAGGTCAGACGAAGGCGTGGCACGGCGAAACGGGGTCAGAGGCCGGCGTACAGTGGCTCGTCGGCGATCAGGATGCGCTCCAGGGCCCGGGGGAAGTCGCCGTAATCGCGTACCGCGTAGTGCACTACAGCACGGTTGTCCCAGAACGCGATCGAGCCGGGTCGCCAGGAGAACCGGACCTGGTTCTCCGGCTTCCGGTACTGGTCGATGACGACCGTCAGCAATTCCTTGCTCTCGGCCCGGTCAAGCCCGATGATTGACGGCCGTTGAGTGAAGTTCACCCAGAGAATCTTCTCACCGGTCTCGCGGTGCACCCGTACGATCGGGTGCGCGACGATCGGATAATCGTGACCGGTGACGTTCAGCGCAGCGCGGTAGTCGTGGACGACGTGGAGCTCGGCCAGGCATTCCTTCACCTCGTCGGGCAGCCCGTTGTAGGCGAGCCCGGCGTCGACCCAGATCTTGTCGCCGCCCACCTCCGGCACGGTCACCGCGCGCAGCACCGCCCCCCAGGTCGGCACCAGCCGCCAGCTCGTATCGGAGTGGTAGCCGTCCCAGACATCGTCCGCCGCCAGGGCGGCGTGCACCCTTTCATACTCCTTGAAGTTTTCCGCCGCGATCGGATGGATCGCCGTGATGCCATCCGTGCCGGTCCTTTTCACGCTGGGATGGGTGTACAGCGGACCGAACTGCCGAGCGAACGCCTCGTGCTCGGAGCGGGTCAGCTCCTGATCGCGGAAGAAGACAACCTTGTACCGCAGGATCGCGGCCTTGATCTCGTCACGCACCTCATCGGTCAACGGATAGCGGAGATCGATGCCGGTGATCTCCGCACCGATGGTCGGCTGCAACGGCCGGACGGTCAGATCGTCGAATTTCCGTGGGTTGAGATGGGCGACAGCAGTCATGTGGGTTCCTTTCCACGCTTTCCGACCACGCGATCAACCCGCACGGCACATGCGCCGGCGATGTTGTACCTGGACGAAAGGGCGTTCACGAAAGTCCAAAGCAAGCCAGGCTCGGATGGCGGCCTACCGGACACAAAGGGGAGAAAAGCGGGCCTGAACGGAGCGGCAGCCCCCGCGATGTCGCTACCGGTTCAGCGACAGGCGGCGCTGGACACCCTGGCCAGGTCCACAAACAGCCGCACCGTGAGATCGGCTCCCTTGTTCATGAGAACAGTAGAACATGCGGTGCGTTCCATGTCCATAGTCGATAAATGAAGTGGAAAAGTTGACAAGGCATCAACTCGCACCGATACGGAATGTCATCATTCAGCCGCATACCCCGGTTCAGGCGTGAGCCTGACTCGGTTGGCCGAGGGCTGTGCGCACCACACGTCCGACCGCCTCGGTCTCGAGGAGGAACCCGTCATGCCCGTAGGGCGACCTGAGGATGTGTAGGTCCGCGCCGAGCAGCCGGGCTATCTCCTCCTGTAACCGCACCGGGTAGAGCCGGTCGCTGTCGATGCCGGCCACGGTAACCGGAACCGCGCAGCAGAAACCAGTGGAACACCGGGCCACCGGCGTCGATATGGCCATCGTGAACAATCAGTCCGGCCATGTAGACCCTCATGCTCCTTTCGGGACGGGTCGTGTTGGACGCAGGCTCCATGGGCTGCGATGGACGGCATCGAGCACCGTTGCGCCCGCCGCGACCGCGAGGGCCTGCGGGCCGAAACGGCTGGACAGCACGGTGCGCTCGGGGTCGGCGCACACCCGTGAATGCGCGGCGATCTCCTCATACAGGTCGGCCAGCAGCTCCGGCAGGACGATCGTGGTGTATTCGGTGAGCACGAGCACCTCAGGGTCGATCATGTCCAGGAGCATGGCCACCACGCGGCCGATGAGACGAAGACGGTCCCGCAGGAGCGTCCGTGCGCGGGGGTCGCCTCCCCGGACCACCTCCGTCAGGCTTCCCAGGTCCGGCGTTGGGATCATTCCCTCCCGGACCGCCCGCTTCACCAGGGTCTGTTCGGAGATCGCCGCCTGCACGCAGCCGGACCGACCGCAGGGGCAGGTCACCGGCACGTCCGACAACGCCAGATGGGCGACGTCCCCTGCGCCGGAATGCGGACCGCGGTGCACCGTACCGCCCGTGGCGATCGCCGCGTCGACGACGTTGCCGACGAACAGGTGCACCAGGCTTCGTCGTGCCCGTGGATCCCCGAACAGGATCTCGGCCTGGGCAAGGGCACGGGCGTGGCCATCCAGGTGAACCGGCAGACTCGTCGCCGCGGCGAGCACCCGGCAGACCTGGACGTCACGCCAGCCCAGCAGGCCGTGCTCGACAATGACACCGCGCTGCGGATCCACCCGGCCACCGGTGACCACACCGAGGCCGATCGGGCGGTTTCCCCGGGCGTGCCGGGCCATGAAACCGGGCAGATGCCCGCCAATCTGTCGGAGCACCTCGACGGCGACGCCCTGATGGGGCAGATTTTCCTGTGCCAGTACCCGGCCGCGCAGGTCCACCAGGCTGAACGTGATGAACGGCACCGCGATGTGCACACCGCAGGCGACGTGGTGCCGGGTGTCGATGTCCAGGGGAACGAAGGGCCGACCGGCGCGGGGTGGGTTGGTGGGAGACGGTAGTTCCCGCAACAGCCCGCGCGAGATCAGATCCGCGGTCTGCCTCGACACGGCTGCCGGGCTGAGCCCGGTCGCCCGGCCGACGAGGGTCCGGGCCACCGGCCCGTGGTCGAGCACGGCACGCAGAACCGCTGCGGCGGAACCGGTGGTGTCGGGGTGACCCGCGACGGCGGGCCACGTCGGAGCCTGGCTGTGTCTGTGCACCGGCACGGGGTGTCCTCCTTGTGCCACGGTGGCGCACGCAGACGCGGCGGAACCACGGCGCTGCGGTCGCAGGTCCGCGCTGCGGGCGGGTGCCCGGACGCTCCTCGCTCCGTCCGCGCTCCAGCAGCGGCAGGGTCCGGCGCGGACATGTCCGGAACGGGGAAGGTCTGCGCGAATGTCAACGGTTGGTCACACCCGGATGGAGCGACCGGGTCGGATCAGACCGACCAACAGAGTGCGCTCGCCACTCGACGCAGGTCGATGTGGACGCGACAGACCAGATAGGTGCGCCCCCTCATACCGATGAGGGTAAGGAAGTCCACAACGATTGTCAACTAACTTGGTAGGAAAACCTACTCACGCACAGCGGAAAGGCCTGTCACACCTGGCCGCAGCCGAGCCGACGGCGAAAACCGGTTGTTCCCGGACCGGACACACGAATCCGCCCCGTCGCCGAAACGAACCGGCAACGGGGCGGACGAACTACCTGACGGGTGCAGGCCGGTTACGCCGCGAGCGGCGTGTAGTGCGAGGCGTCGTCACCTTCGATGGCGTAGCTACGCCGGCCGTCCGCCCCCACCGGCACACCGCCGGCCACGGTCACCCGGTGCAACAGTCTCGGGAGGTCACCGTAGTCGTCAACCGCGTAGTGCTGGGTGATCCGGTTGTCGAAGAAGGCGAGGTCACCCGGCGCCCACCGCCAGCGGACGGTGTTCTCCGGGCGGGTGACATAGGCCTGGAGAAGACGGAGGATGTCGCGGGACTCGGTCGTGGACAAACCGGCGATCCGCTGCGCGAAGCCGCCGATGAACAGGCCCCGCTCCCCCGTTTCAGGATGTACCCGGACGACCGGGTGAGCGGTCCGGTATTTCCGGGAAACGAATATCTCACGGAACGCCTTTGTCTTCTCCGAGTCCGCCGACGGTATCGCGTAATCGTAGTCGTTGGTGTGCTCCGCCCAGATCCGGTCGGCCAGTTCGCGAAGTTCACCGGGCAGATCCCGGTAGGCGGCGGCCGAGTTCGCGATGAGAGTATCCCCGCCATAGGGCGGGACCACGATGCTGCGCAGCGTGCTCGCGGACGGCGGGCTGACGAGGAAGGTGACGTCGGTATGCCAGTTGTTGGCCCGACCCTGCGCCGAATCGACCGGCAGTACGTTCGGGCTGCCCTCCAGTGACGGAACCGTGGGATGAGCCGTGGTGAGCTCACCGAAGCGCGCGGCGAATCGCTGCTGTCCGGCGTCGTCCAGCGTCTGACCGCGGAAGAACAGCGCCTTGTACTCCAGCAGCGCCGCCCGGATCGAAGCGATCGTGTCGTCGTCGAGGTCCTCGCGTAGGTCCACGCCGACCACTTCGGCGCCGATCCGTCCGGCGACCCGCCGGACGTCGAAATCCGTGCCTGTGACGGTCATGATTCTCCTTGATCAGATGCTCGGGATGCTCAGTTGGCGAGGAACGGCTGCCCGGTGATGAGTTCGGATTGCTTCCCGTCGACGCCGACGGGAATGTCACCGACGAGCGTGACCCGGTACAGCACCCGGTCGAAGTCGAGATGACCGAGATCGGACGGCCCGAGATGCGCGGTGGCCCGGTTGTCCCAGAACGCGACGTCTCCGGGCTGCCACCGGAACCGCACCGTGTACTCCGGCCGGGACACCTCCTCGTAGAAAAGTTCGAGCAGCCTGCGGCTCTGGCGGGACGAAAATCCGATGATCTCGTTCTCGCCCGCGGTGAAACTCGGGCTGACGAACAGGGCCCGCTCGCCACTCTCGGGATGGACGCGGACCACCGGGTGGATCGCCACCAGTGGCTCGGCGGCGACCCTCCTGGCGTAGTCTGAGTCGGCGGCGAACAGGCGGCGGTTCCCACCGAAGCTGTGCCTGGCTCGCAGCTGGTCGGCCAGGCTCTGCAGCGGAGCCGGCAGGCCCTCGTAGGCTGCGACGAGGTTGGTCCAAGCGGTGTCACCGCCGTACGGCGGGACGATGTCGGCACGCAGGATGGACCCGGCCGGTGGGTTCACCAACGCTGTGACGTCGGTGTGCCAGCCGTTGTCATAGGTCACCTTCCGCGTGCCGAACTTCGCCTCGTAGCGCCGACTGTCGATGGGCAGAATCTGCGGGAAGCCGTCCGGCGGCGTGTCCTCGTAGGGATGGGCAGCCGTGAGCTCACCGAACTTCGCCGCGAAAGCGATCTGCTCAGCGTGACCGATCGACTGACCGCGGAAGAAGACGACCTTCCAGCGCAGGAGGGCGGACCGGATCTCAGCGACCGTCTGGTCGTCGAGATCCCGACTCAGATCGACACCGTGAACCTCAGCCCCGGTGTACCCGGAGAGAGGTCGGACGTCGATCCCCAGTTCGTGCACGACGTGTGTCATCGTCAGGTGCTCCATGGTCGAGATGGGCGGATGGGCGTGACCTGCCCGGCATGCCGCGGGACCGCAGTGGTCGTCCAGGGACGGGCGAAACCGTACCAAACAGGTCGATCGGTGATTCGGACGAGCGGAAGTCGCGGACGCCGAAATCCCGGACGTATAGGTCGATAATGTGGCGGTGCGCCATTCAGGCACCCCGGCACCCGGATGGCCCCGGCTACCGCCGGCGCTTACACGCCAGCACGTACGCAGGAGCCGCTGGTATCCAGCGGTGGTGACAGGGCCGGCTACGGTGGTCGGCTAACCGGCCACGGCGCCTATGCTCCGGTCCGCTCTCAGGCGGGTCAACGTTTAGCAGTGCAGTGAAAATAATTGAGCCGCGTACTCCCGGACGGATGACCATGGTTTCGATCAGGGAGGCGCCGCGGCCCTGAGGCGTCGGGCTGGTCATGCCGGTCGTCCGACGGTTGACAACCCATCATGTCAACCGACATAGTCGGCAACGTGCTGAACAGGCGATTCTTGATCCGGCGGACGGTGGACCATGTCCACGTCGCCAGTGATCTTTGTTGTCGCTGACCCGGCCCGCTTCTCCTGAGGGGTTCGTGGTGGACATGACGGCTGTCCACGGCTACCGGGCGTTTCGTACAGTCGAACTGAACCGGCGGTAGCCGACCACACCGGGACTTTCCCGCCCCGGTGACACATTCGCGCTGTCGGTGGCTGCGCTGTCAGCACCAAGACCCGACCTGGACAGCTCTCCTCGTCTATTCCTGCTTCACCTTTCCGTATCTGATCCCCCTTCTATATTTCTTTGTCGCTCCGGCGTGGCGCCCGTGCCCTCACCCGGACGGCACTGCAACCTCGCGGCGCCCCATGCCCCATGCCCCACGCCTCTCAAATCGCCCGCCCCCGGACCCGGCCGGCGACGCGTACCGACAGTTCACCCGCACCCATGTGAAGGACGCACCATGTTTTGCACCATCCGCAGGAAATCCGAGGCCCTCACAGTCGCCGCAGCCCTGGCCGTGACCGCCCTGGTGGCTGTGGCATGCGGCAGTGGTTCGGGTTCGGGTTCGGGTTCGGCTTCGGCTTCGGGCGCCCAGCAGACCGAGCTGCGCTACCAGGGCTCAGTCGGCCAGGTCACCCCTCCTGAGCTCGCCGCCGACCTCGGCTATCTCGGCCCGATCACGCTCAAGTGGATCGGGAACACCATCAGCGGTCCGCAGGATATCCAGGCTGCCACCACCGGTGACACCGACTTCGGCGGTGCGTTCAACGGCGCCATCATCAAGCTGATAGCGGCCGGCGCTCCGATCAAATCGGTGATCAGCTATTACGGAGCCGACAAGGATTCCTATATCGGCTATTTCGTGCCGGAGAGCAGCCCGATCTCGTCCGCCCGCGACCTGATCGGCAAGAAGATCGGAGTGAACACACTCGGCGCGCATCTCGAAGCCGTCCTGGACGCCTACCTCAAGAAGCAGGGCCTCAGCGCCGAGGAAATCAAGAAGGTCGTTCCCACGGTGGTTCCGCCGGTCAACACCGAACAGTCACTACGCGCCGGTCAGATCGACGTCGCCGCGCTCGGTGGAATCCTGCGGGACAAGGCGCTGGAACGAGGGGGGCTCCGCCAGCTGTTCAGCGACTACGAGCTCTTCGGGACGTTCTCCGCCGGCAGCCTGGTGCTGCGTAATGATTTCATCAAGAAGAACCCGACGACCACGAAGCAGTTCGTCGAGGGCGTCGCCAAAGCCCTTGAGTGGGCAAAGACAACACCACGGGCGGAAGTGATCGCACGTTTCGAACAAATCATCGACAAGCGGGGACGCCAGGAGGACAAGAGCGCGATCAAGTTCTGGAAGAGTTACGGGGTGGCCGGGCAGGGCGGCCGCATCCAGGACGCGGAATTCAGCCGCTGGATCGACTTCCTGCGGGAGCGCGGTGAGTTGAAGAAGGACGTTGCGCTGACCGACCTTTTCACCAACGAGTTCAGCCCATTCCGAGCTGCCACCGGCTCCTGACCCCGGCGGTACACGGTGGTTCCCGGCACACTGTGTGCCGGGAACCACCGTGTACCGCCGCGAGGAGGAATGCACGTGAGTACAATAGAATTCCAACGGGTTACGAAGAATTTCACCATTCGGGCCGACACCCGACCACGCGGCACGAGCAGCGAGTTCACCGCGATCTCCGAGGTGGACCTGGATATTCGCAGTGGCGAATTCCTCGTCCTGGTCGGGCCGAGCGGGTGCGGCAAATCTACCCTGCTTGACCTCCTCGGCGGGCTGACCAGACCCAGCAGCGGGCGCATTCTCGTCGACGGTGTCCCGGTCTCGGGGCCGGGCCTCGACCGCGGAATCGTCTTCCAGCAATATGCACTCTTCCCATGGCGGACCGCGCTGGGGAACATCGAGTTCGGTCTCGAAGCCAAACGCATCCCGAGGTCCGAACGCTCCGTGCGGGCGAAATCCTATCTGGACCTCGTCGGACTGACCGGATTCGAACGTCGCTATCCGCATGAACTGTCCGGAGGCATGAAACAGCGGGTGGCGATCGCGCGCAGCCTCGCCTACGACCCTGCGGTGCTGCTCATGGACGAGCCGTTCGCCGCGTTGGACGCGCAGACGCGGGAGACGCTACAGGACGAGCTGCTGCGGATCTGGGCGAAAACGCGCAAGACCATCCTGTTCATCACACACTCGATCGATGAGGCCGTGTACCTCGGTCAACGGGTCGCCGTGATGACGTCGCGGCCCGGCCGGATCAAGAAAATCATCGACGTCCCTCCCGCCGGTACGGCCAGCGACGACCCCCGTTCCGATCCGGAGTTCGTGCACTACCGGCATCTGGTATGGGAGCTCCTCCACGACGAGGTCGCCAACGCGCAGCAGGCCGAACGCCGGGTTGACATCCCGCACGGGCGGGACATGTCGGTCCATGCACCGGATGCAGCGCCGGACCCGGCATCGGTCGGTGCCAGGTCGACCGGAGCCGGCGGAAACGGCGGAAACGACGGAAACGGCGTTGTCGAGGAAATCAAGGCCGCCGGGATCAATAGGTATACCCGCAAAGAGGTGACCCGTGTCGGCAACCATTGATGACACCATCGGATCGGCCGTGGCCGAACCCGTGCTGGAACCCGCCGAGTCCGGCGGGCCGCCCGGTATGCGATGGTGGGCGGCTTCGCTACGGGTTGCGGCCACCGTGCTCCGCCGCATCGTGGCGATTGTTGCGCTCCTGACCGCTTGGGAGGTACTACCCCGAGCGGGTGTCGTCGACCGGGTGTTCCTGCCGCCCTTCTCCGAAGTAATCGACGAGTGGTGGGCGCTGTTCATCAGCGGCGACATCTGGGCGAACACGGAAGCGAGCCTGACGCGCGCCGGCGCCGGTTTCACTCTCGCCATCGCGATCGCGCTGCCCCTGGGACTGCTGATCGGCTGGTTCCGGCAACTGGCCGAGCTTCTGAACCCGCTGCTGGAACTGTTCCGTAACACGGCCCCGCTGGCCCTCCTCCCGGTGTTCGTCCTGATTCTCGGTATCGGCGAATCATCGAAGATAGGAATCGTCACCTACGGCTGCGTCTGGCCCATTCTGTTGAACACCGTCAGCGGCGTCAATAACGTCGACCCGCTGCTGATCAAATCAGCGCGCTCGATGGGCCTGTCCTCGCCACGGCTTTTCCAGAAGGTCATTCTTCCTGCCGCTGTGCCGACTGTCTTCACCGGCATCCGTCTCGCCGGGGCGTACGCGATCCTGATACTCATCGCCGCGGAGCTGGTCGGTGCGAAAGCAGGTCTCGGCTACTTGATCAACTATGCGCAGTCGAACTTCGACATCCCGGAGATGTACGCCGGAATCATCACGATATCCGTGATCGGGCTTGGTATAAACTACCTACTCCTGACCCTGGAGCGGCGATTCTCGCGCTGGCGCGTCACCCCTGAGGTCTGACCGCTGTGACCGCTGTGACCGCTGTGACCGCTGTGACCGCTGACCAACCGAACACGCAGCAGCCAGGCCACTGGGTCGGGCCACCGAGAATCGGGACCAGATGAGCGACCAGCCCCGCCACCTCCACCTCAACGCCTTCCTCATGCACGTCGGGCACCACGAGGCCGCCTGGCGGCACCCGACCAGCGAACCCGAACGCGATGGATCGGTCGACCATTACATTCGCCTCGCCCAGCTCGCCGAGCGCGGTAAATTCGACTCGATCTTCCTGGCCGACGGGCTCGCCCTGTGGAACAACGTTCGGTACAATTTCTCCGGCCGTTTCGAGCCACTGACCCTGTTGTCCGCGATCGCCGTGGCGACCAGTCGCATCGGGCTGATCGCCACGGTTTCGACGACGTACAACGAACCTTTTCATGTGGCCCGTAAGTTCGCCTCCCTGGACCACATCAGCGGCGGTCGCGCGGGCTGGAACATCGTCACCTCCGCGCAGGAGAACGAAGCGCGCAACTTCAATGCGCAGGCCCATTTGGAACACCATCGCCGCTACCGGCGTGCGGCGGAGTTCGTGGACGTTGCGCTCGCGTTGTGGGACAGCTGGCAGGACGACGCGCTCGTCTACGACAAACGGTCCGGAGTGTATGCCGACACCGCCCGGATCCACCCGGTCAACCACACCGGCCAATATTTTTCGGTGGCCGGACCACTGAATGTTCCCCGCACTCCCCAGGGTCATCCGCTCCTCGTACAGGCCGGCTCCTCCGAGGACGGCAGGGAATTTGCCGCACGGTACGCCGAGGCGGTCTTCACCGCGCAGCAGACCCTCGCCGACGGCCAGGCATTCTACTCCGATCTGAAACAGCGCGCAGCCCGTCACGGCCGTTCACCGGAACGGATCAAAATTCTGCCTGGAATCGCGTCTGTTCTCGGTTCGACCGAGAAGGAAGCAAAACAGCGGGAAGCCGAACTGGACAGCCTGATCGTACCCGAATATGGCCTTGGCCAGCTGTCGACAATGGTCGGCGTCGACCTTTCTGACCATCCGCTCGACGGCCCGCTGCCGGCGGAGCTGCCGAACGTCGACGACATCAACGGCAACAAGAGCCGTTTCACGCTCGTTGTGGAACTGGCCCGCCGGGAGAACCTCACCATCGGTCAGTTGCTGACCCGGCTCGCCGCCGGCCGCGGTCACCGTGTCTTCGCCGGCACCCCGGAACAGGTCGCAGACCAGCTGGAACAGTGGTTCACCAACGGCGCCGCCGACGGCTTCAACGTGATGCCGCCCTACCTGCCCGGTGCGCTGGAGGACTTCGTGGACTACGTGGTGCCGATCCTGCAACGGCGCGGACTGTTCCGGACTGAATACACCGGGACGACATTGCGTGATCACTACGGACTGGACCGGCCGGCCGGCCGCATCGACGCGGTGTCAACCGACATCGCGGCCGGGTGATCGCAACATCCCCCTGCCCTGCCCGACAGGGGAATAATCCAACTGACCGCACCGGGAAAGTTGACATTTGGCCCCGGCGAGTGCAGGGCGGAGGATGTGAAGCATCGTTGCTGCTCGGCGTGGCTCGTGATACAAGCTCACATCGACCTCATGCGAATCGCTTCGGCGACCTGTCTGCGCCCCGCGCCCTAGAGCGACCGACGACAGGGACTGTCCGGATCACAATGCCCGGGCGACGCCTGGCATCATCGGTCCCCGCGCATCGCGATCCACGCCATCGCTTCGCGAGTGGCGCGGCTCCCCGGTCGTGATGCACCGGTACCCCGGCTTTCCGGGCGAACGGCCTGGGCTCGGGCGCGCCAAGGGCCGGTTGCGGGGGCGGCCACGATCGGCGAGACGTCTCCCCAGCGTGTTCGCCTGCTGTTTCTCCTGCCCAGGCCCCGCCACACAATGCTGCGGGGTCCCATCGATCCTCCTCCCGTATCCGCGACCCCCGGGACCGCGCATGTCCGCCGTGGCCGGCCCGGGTGCACGATAGGAGAGACCCGTGACCCCTGTGTACCGTACGGTCGACCGCGCCATCCAAGACGCCGATGACGCCGCCTACGCCGTTGTGAAGCAGCCTTCCCACCGACCTGCCCGCGCTGCGTCCCCAACCGGCCGTACGTCCGTCGCCCTGCTCACCGGACGACACGAGACAGCGAAACGTTTCGAACCCCTGGCGATCAGACTCGCTCTGGACGGCCACGCAACCACAATCACACGATCGGGCGACGGCACAGCCATCTCACTCGGCGAAATACGTAACCCGGACGTACCATTCGTTCTTCTCGGATCGGACACCGGCGCACTACGGGCGCTCGTTCTCGCCGGCTCGCCGGCACTGCGGGCGGACGGACTCGTCCTCCTCGGCCTACCCCTGCTCCAGCGGCCCGTGTCCGGCGAGCCGCTGACCGAGCTGCCCCCGCGGGCACTGCCCGACATGCCGATCCTCCTCATCCACGGCGACGACGACCAGATCAGCCCGCTGCCGCTCGCCCAGATGCTGACGCGGACGGCACCCCGAGCGGAGCTTGCGGTCGTGCCCAGCGGCCACGGCGTCCTGCGCGACAGCAGCTTCCGTTGGGCCGCCGCGCGGATACTCCTCTTCCTCGAGACCCTCATCCACAGCCGGGTCGACACAGGGAAGCCGACATAAGAACGCCCGGCCACAGGGGCTAGGAGCGCCCGAGGGCACGGCGTTCGATCACTAGGGCCTGGCAGACCAGGGACGGGTGCCCGGCGGGGATGCTGCGACGGTGAGCGGCGGCAGCTCACCGACCCAACGCTTGATCTCGACCAGGGCATGCTGGCCGACACAACCCTGGGACAGTCGGGAGGTCGGCACGTCAGCGGTGAGCACGTTGGGATTGCCGTGGACGCAGAGAGGGCCGGACGGGTGGTCGTCCAGCGGGTCGAACCAGGCCCCGGTGGGCAACTGGACGACGCCCGGACGCAGATCGTCGGTCAGCACCGCTCCGGCGAGGCAGCCGCCGCGCTCGTTGAACACACGCACAACGTCCCCGCCGGCGATCCCCCGGGCAGCGGCGTCGGTGGGATGGATGCGTACCGCCTCCCTACCGGCGATCTTGGCGGCCTGGCTCACCGCGCCGCCATCGAGCTGGCTGTGCAGTCGGGTGCTCGGCTGGTTGGCGATGAGGTGGAGGGGGTGGACGGCAGCCTGCGGTGCGCCGAGCCACTCGGTCGGCTCCAGCCAGACCGGATGGCCGGCGCAGTCGGGATACCCGAAGGAGCCCACGGTCGCGGAAACGATCTCGATCCGCCCGCTGGGGGTGGCGAGCGGGTTCGCGTCCGGATCTGCGCGGAACCGCTCGAACAGTGTGTAGTGGCTCGGGCCGGCGGGCAGCCGGTATTCGCCGGCGGCCCAGAACTCCTCGAAAGTGGGCACATCGATACCGCGCCCGACCAGGTCGGCACGCCAGCCTGCGTAGAGGTGAACGAGCCAGCCGCGGGCGTCGCGGCCCTGGGTGAACACCCCGCCGGGCGTGACGAACACGTTCTTGGCCGGGATGCCGCCGAAGGCGACGATCAGCTCGGTGTTCTCCACGATCGTCGGCCAGGACGAGGCCGCGCGCAGCACCGCGTCGGCGCTCCCCACCAGGTGGGGCAGAAGCACCGTTGACGTGCCGTTGCTGTAGGAGTTCCGGGAGCCGGTAAACCCGCCGATGGTGTTGAGGAACCGGTGCAGCTGGCTCTGCGCGTGGTGGAAGCGGCCCGCGCTCGCCCAGCCGTAGGATCCGCCGAAGATCGCCTCGTTGCCGTGTTCGCGCCGGACCCGGTTCAGCTCGGCGGCGAGCAGATCGAGGGCCTCATCCCAGTCGAGTTCGACGAACTCCTCCCGTCCGCGTCCGTCCGCCGGGCCCGGGCCACCTTCCAGCCATCCCCGGCGGACGGCGGGGCGCGCCACCCGGGTCGGGTGACGCAGCCCGCCGGGGACGTTGGCGAGCAGCGGCGACGGCGCCGGGTCGTCGGGATGCGGAACCACCGTGATCCCGCCGTCCGCGTCGACCCGGACGCCGTAGGCGCCCCAGTGCGACGTCGTCGGGAACGTCCTCCGGTCGCCGTCAATGCCTTCTCCTCTGCTTACCAGCGGGCAGCGGGGACCTGGGCAGGTACGCCGACGGCCTCGCGGTCGGCGGTCTGTTCCCGGACCAGACGGATCAGCGTGCCGTAGTCCCGGGCGTCGTCCAGCGGTGCGAACCCGCGGATGAGCAGCGTCGACACGCCGATGTTGACATAGTCGACGAGCGACTCGGCAACCTGCTCGTAACTGCCGACGAGGGCGGTGGAGTTCCCGGCCGCGCCGGTGGCTTTGGCGACCGCGGTCCACAGCCGCTTGTCGTGCACCTCCGCCTGGTCGGCATAGCGCAGCAACCGCTGGCTGCCAGCCTGCGCCGGGCTTTCGATGTTGAAGGTCTTCTTCAGCTCGCCGACCCGTTCTCTGGTGAGCTCCAGGATCTCCGCCGCGCGCTGCCAGGCGGCCTGCTCGGTGTCGGCGGGGATGGGACGCAGACTCACGCTGAACCGCGGGTTGCGGCCGTATGGTGCAGCCGCCGCGCGCACCTCGCCGATCCGCTCGATGATGCCGGCGATCGGCTCACCCCAGAACGCATACACGTCGGCGTGCTTACCGCCCACCCGCACCGCGTCCGCGGAGGCTCCGCCGAAGTAGATCGGGATACGGCCGTCCGGCCGCACCGAGGACCGGGCGCCGCGGATCGTGTAGAACTCGCCGTCGTAGTCGAACGGCTCGGTCGATGCCCATTCGCGGCGCAGCACATCGAGGAACTCGTCGGTGCGCCGGTACCGGGTCACCTTGTCGGACAGGTCCCCGTCGCGCGCCTGGTCGGCGTCGTCGCCGCCGGTGATGACGTGCAGTGCCACCCGGCCCGGATGGAAGGCATCCAGCGTCGCGAACTGGCGAGCGGCGATCGTCGGAGCTGTGAAACCGGGCCGGTGCGCCAACAGCACCTTGAGCGTCGTCGTGCGGGACAGGATCTGGTCGGTGATGACGAAGCCGTCCGGGGTGATGGAGGCGTGCGCGACCAGGACCCGGTCGAACCCGGCGTCCTCGTGCGTGCGCACCAGCCGCTCCAGATAGTCGGGGTCAACCGCCGGACCCGAAAACGCCTCCGACTCGCTGCCCGCGAAGGTGCTCGCGATACCGATGAATTCGATGCTCACGCTGGAAGCTCCCTTTCCGTAGCCGATCTGTCTTCAGAATCGATGTGTGTTCGATGGCCCAGGTTGCTGCGGCTGTGTGCTTTCGGCTGTGTGCTTTCGGCTATGTGCTTTCGGCTATGTGGCTGCGCCGATCTGTTCGCGCCAGGTGGCGACGTGATGACAGGCTGCCGTCCAGCCTCCGCGGCCCGGTTCCGGCCGGTCGGGGACGGCGCGCAGTGCCGGGGCCCCGGCGCAGACCTCGGTGGCGAAGGGGCACCGGTGGGCGAACACGCAGCCACCGTTGGTCAGGGGACGGCGCGAGGTCGGGCTGCCGGCGGCGTCGGGCCGCAACTGCGCGGGAGAAAGCCGGTTCTCCCGCCGAATGCTCGGGGCGGATGCGATCAGAAGGGCCGTGTAGGGATGCCGGGGCCTGCTGAACACGTCCGCGATGGGACCGTCCTCGACGACCCGCCCCCGGTAGAGCACGACGACGCGATCGGCGATGCCGGCCAGCGAGCTGAGGTCATGGGAGATCAGCAGAATCCCGACCGTCAGCTCCCTGCGCAGTCCGTCGAGCAGCCGCAGAATGTGGTTGCGGTTGGAGGCGTCCAACGCGCTGACCGGCTCGTCGCACAGCAACAGCCGCGGGCGCCTGATGACGGCGCGGGCGATGGAGACCCGCTGCCGTTGCCCACCGGAGATCGCACCCGGCCGGCGGTGCGCGACCGTCGGGTCGAGCCCGACCCGACGTAGCGCATCGACCACCCGTTCGGCCCGCTCGCTGCGGGTCCCATCGCCGGCGATCGTCAGCCCCTCCGCCACGCTGGCACCGACGGTGAGGTCTGGATCCAGTGAGCGCAGCGGGTCCTGGAAGACGAACTGGATCGCTCCTGTCCGCCGGAACTCACCAAGGGCACGGCCACGGAGCCGGGAGATGTCCCGACCATCAAGGACGACCCGGCCGGTGTCAGGCTTGCCGAGCCCGACGATGGCTCGCGCGAACGTCGTCTTGCCCGATCCCGTCTCGCCGATGACACCGACGATCTCGCCGGCGCGGACGGTCAGCCCGACATCGGCCAGTACGGTGACCCGACCGCTGCCGCCGGGCCGGGGAAAGGACACCCCGAGGCCCTCGACCGCCAGCAACGGCACCTGCGGCAGCTCAGCCCGTCCGACCTGGATGGGCAACGCAGTGGCCAGCCTGGAATCGGTCATGCGACGACTCCTGCTCCGCTCAGCACGATCTCCTCGGCCCGGACGCACCGCACGGCCCGTCCATCCCCCGCTCCGGTCAGTGGCACAGGGCCGGAACGGCACTGCGCCGTCACGAAGGCGCACCGGTCGGCGAACCGGCAGCCGCTGATCGCGGCACCGACCGGTGGCGGCTGGCCCTCGATGACGTCGAGAGTCCGCCGTTCCCAGTTCCCGACCGACGCGACCCGCAGCAATGCCTCGGTGTAGGGATGCCGTGGCGCGTCCAGCACCTCGGCGGTCGGGCCGGTCTCGATGAGCTCGCCCGCGTAGAACACCAGCAGCCGGTCGCAGAGCTCGGTGATGACAGCGAGGTCGTGCGAGACTGCGAGGACGGTCAGGCCGCGGTCCGCCCGCAGCCGTGCCAACAGCTCCAGCACCTCGGCCTGGATCGTGACGTCGAGCGCCGTGGTCGCCTCATCCGCGACGAGCAGCTCCGGTTCGCCGGACACGGCGATCGCCAGCACGACCCGCTGCAGCATGCCGCCGGAGAGCTGGTGCGGGTACTGCCGGTACACCTGTTCGGGTTCGTGCAGCCCCATCGTCTCCAGCAGTGCCACCGCTGTCTGGTGTGCCTCCCGCCGCGAGCTGCGACGCTTCACCCGCAGTTGTTCGGAAAGCTGGTGGCCCACGGTGTGCGAAGGATTGAGGTAGGACGCCGGGTCCTGGAAGACCGCGGCGATCCGCGTCCCGCGCAGCTCCTCCCAGGCCCGCCGGGGCAGCTCGACCAGCGAGCTGCCGGCGAAGTCGATGCTGCCGCCGCTCACCGCGCAACCCGGGGGCAGAACACCGAGCACCGACCGGCAGGCCAGCGTCTTGCCACTGCCGGACTCCCCGACGATGCCGACCGCCTCGCCCCGCCGGACCTCGAACGACACGCCGCGCACGGCTTCGGCCCGACCGTCGGCCACGGTGACCCGCAGGCCGTCGACCGTCAACAGGACGCTGTCCGCCGGCCCCGCGGCGGTAACGGTACCGGTGGTTGTCCGGGAGGCGGTGGCCGTGCGGCGGAGCCTATGCATATGTCTCCTCCCTGGCAGGTACGGCGGTGGCGGTGGCGGTGGCGGTGGCGGTGGCGGGAATGGTCCCGCCGGCCGCCTCGTCGTCCACCGGGACGCCGGCGGTGTCCCGGATCGCGTCGGCGATGGCGTTCAGGGAAGCCACCGTGATCATGATTGCCGCAGCGGGGATGGCCGGTGACCACGGCTGCTGGGCAAGGAACCCCAGGTCGCTGGAGAGCATCCCGCCCCAGGTGGGGGCGGGCGGCTGCACGCCGATGCCGAGGAACGACAGCGACTGCACGGCCAGCAGGGCGCTGGCGGCCGCGTTGGCGGTGGTCACCGCGATCGTCGGGAGCACCTTGTTCCAGATGTGCGTACGGATGATCCAGCCGCGGGATGCGCCGAGCAGCTCGGCGACCTCGACGTACTGGGCCGCGGTGAGCCCCAGGGTCACGGCTCGGGTGATCCGGAAGAAGAGCGGGGAGAAGAGCACCCCGATGGCGAGCATCGCCTGATGGGAGCCGTTACCGATGATTCCGGTCACCGCGATGGCGAAGATGATGTAAGGCAGCGTCATCAGCGTGTCCGCCGTCCGCTGCACGGCCCATTCGAAGATTCTGCCGCAGACGACGGAGGCGAGTCCGGTGGGCACTCCGAGCACGAAACCGACCACGACCGCCTCCAGCGCACCCACCACCGAGCGGCCGGTGGCGTCCATCAGCCGGCTGAGCACATCCCGGCCGAGGTAGTCGGTACCGAACCAGTGCCCGCCACTTGGTCCGCGCAGGACGGCGGAGGTGTCCTGCGCGAGCGGGTCGTGTGGGGCGAGCGCCCCACCGGCGACCGCGAGCACGGCCACCAGACCGAGTATCACCAGTGCGATCTTCGTGGACCGCAGCCGTGCAGCCCGCCGCAGCGTGGTCACGGTGTCCTCCTCGCCTGCGGCCGTAGCCGCACGAGTGCGCCGTTCACCAGCACATTGGAGACGACGACGATGACAATCGCGGCGAGCAACGTCCCCTGGATCAACGGGATGTCACCCCGACTCGCCGCGTCGAGCCCGAGTGTGCCCAGGCCCGGCAGACTGAAGACCACTTCGGCGACGACCGTGCTGCCGATGAGAATGGGAATCCGGATGCCCAGCACGGTGAGCGCGGGGCCCGCGGCGTTACGCAACGCGTGGCCGAACACCACCCGCCGCCTCGACAGGCCGCGCACGACCGCGCCGGTCACGTAGTTCTCTCCCATCGCCCCGACCAGCGAGGTGCGCAGCTGGCGGGCGATGTCGGCGGCAAGATCCGCGGAGAGCGCGAGCCCCGGCAGGATGATGAACCGCAGCCATTGTCCGGGGTCGTCGGTGATCGGGACGTACCCTCCCGACGGGAGGATGGGGATCATCACCGAGAAGAGCACGATGAGACCGATGCCGATCACAAACGGCGGCACCGTCGACGCGGCGGCACACAGCGCGGTGACCGTACGGTCCAAGCGCCCCCCGTTGTTCAGCGCTGCTGCGATGCCGAGCGCGCCGCCTGCAAGGACGGCAATCGACACGGCGACGAGGGCGAGCGACACGTCGACCGGCAACGCTCGGCCGACGCTGTCGGCCACCGGGAGCGTGGTGAAGTAGGACCGCCCGAGATCCCCGGTGAGGGCATGCCCGAGCCAGCTGACGTACTGGACCAGGAACGGCCGGTCGAGGCCGAAGTAGTGGTTCATCCGGGCGATGTCCGCCGGGGTGGCGGTTACACCCAGCACTTCCGCGGCCGGGTTTGTGTCGGTCAGCGCTCCCATCCCGTAGGTGATGAACGTGGACAGCAACCCCACCGGCAGACCGATGAACAGGGCTCGGCGCAGGCCGTGCAGCGCCCGCGCGGTAGCCCCGGGCCGCAGGCGGGCCGGGGCTACCGCGGGTAGCGCCGGGGGGAGGTCAAGCGTCGTCATCTCACCTGTTCCATCAGTCAGGCCGGTCAATCAGTCAGGCCGGTCAATCAGTCAGGCCGGTCAATGAATCCCGACGGTCGAGAAGCCGGTCAGCTTACCCGGACACCCTCGAATCGTTGGGCCATCAGGTAGCTGCCGAGCTCGGACACGTTCTTCTTCCGGGCCAGAATGCGGGGCTGGGTGTAGAGAAAGATATTCGACATCTCCTCTACGGCAATCTTGGTGGCGGCCTGCAGAACGGTCGGGTACGACGGATCGTCCAGCGGGGTTCCCTGCACCTTCTGCAAGGCGGCTTTGAGTACCGGCGGGGTGGATCGGCCGGGGTTCATCAGGCCCGTATCCCCGAACAAGACCTGAAACGCCTGTACGGCGGAGTCCCGGCCGGCGAACCCGTCGGCAACGAACGCCTTCGCGTGCTGGACGTAGACGATCTGGGTGAACTGGGCCTGCGGGATGGCCTCGATGGTCACCTTGACACCGACCTTGGCGAGCTGCGCCTGTATCTGTTCCGGCAGTCCGGCCGGGTCGTACGCGGAGAGCGTGATCTCCAGCCCGCTTCCGTAGCCGGCCTCCGCAAGCAGGCTCCTGGCCTTGTCCGGGTCATAGGGAAACTCGTTCTCCAAGGCCGGGTTGTACCCGACATACCCCTTGGGGAAGGGCTGGTAGTTCACCTCGCCGAACCCGAAGGCCGCCGTTTCGACGATGGCTTTCCGGTCGATGGCATGTTTGAACGCCTGGACCACCCGCGGATCGTCGAACGGTTTCTTCGCGTTGTTCACGTCGAGGACGGTCACGACCAGCGAGGGGATGATTTGGACCTCGAGCCCGGCCGCCTTCGCTGCGGCCACCTGGTTGCCGGGGATCTGGGCGACGTCGTACCGGCCGGACTGCAGCCCGGCGATCACGGTTGCCTTGTCCGGGAGCGGGTACAGTTCGAAATTATCCAGGTGGATGTTCGCCTTGTCCCAGTATCCGTCGAAGCGGGTGAGCTTCGCCGACCCGTTCGGCACATACTCGGTGAGCCGGAACGGCCCGGCACCGACCGGCTTCGTGGCCAGTGAGTTCGCGTCCTTCTCGAACACGGTCGGGCTCACCACCATGCCGGTCTTCCCTGCAAGCAGGCTGGGAACCTGGTAGTCGGTGACGGCCAGCTGGATCGTGACGGTCCGGGCGTCATCGTCCGCGGTCACCGTCTTGACATTGACGAGTTGCGGCGCGATCAGGGAACCCTTGAAATCCCGGCCCCGCTCAAGGTTTTTCTTGACCGCGGTGGCGTTCACCGGTGTGCCGTCGCTGAAAGTCAGTCCGGCGCGGAGATCGAAGGTGATCTGGGTGCCGTCCGCGTTGTATTTCCACGACGTGGCCAGCGCCGGCACCGCGTTGGCCTTCTCGTCCAGCTTGGTGAGCCCCGCGTAGGCCAGCGAGAGGGCGTGCACGTCCCACCCTGCGGAGGAGGTCACCGGGTCCCAGGATGTGGGCAGCGCCCATCCCCACCGCAACGTCCCACCGTCCTTGCCGGCGCCCGGGGCCGCAGCGCTGTCCGCGCCGCAGGCGGCAAGCAGGAAAGAGGAGCCGGCAAGCGCTCCGAGACCGAGGAAGCCGCGGCGTCCGATAAGCATTGATTCGGCTCGCGGTTGTGCGTTCACGGAGGCCGCTGTCCTTTCTACGTATGTGGGCATGCAGCAGAGGACTGCAGAACAAAATGGACAGACTGGACATGTGACAGTGGCGAGAAACCGGCCACGGCGACTCGAAGATTTTCCTCGCGATGCACGCACCCCAACCCTCTCCTTCATCCACGCCCCTGTTTCCGGGCACTCTTGGAGCGCCCGGATGTGTGTCCTCGGCGAAAGGATGATGGATGGGCGCTGCCAGACACCGGAGAAACGGAGACGGTCAGGCTGCGCGCGAATACCTCAGGACGCGGGATCCGGACCCGTTGTCAACCTGGGAGGACGGGACGGGCCGTCAGCGGACAGTTGTCAGCGACAGAGAGCGCTGGACGTTCGCCGGTAGTCCACGTAACGGCAGACTACGGGGAGGAATCTCGACCGCATAGGTGAACATTGCCCGATCAACCACCGTGGCGTCAACAGCCCGAACATGCGTGACAGATCGAGTCGTACCGCGTCCCACCTGCCGGGCATGTCGGTCCTCGGTGCAGCAATGCCTGACCTTCAAGGCATTTTCACCCGCCAGGGTGGAGACATGCGACCTGAAGGACTTCACCCGGTTACCATCAGCCACAGATCAAGCGCCTCTAACGTGATGCACGTCACTTCCGGTGCGGTCCCACGAGCGCGTTCCGGCGACACGACGATGGCCAGCGCCAATCGAGGGGTCACCCTCCCGTCCCGGCTGGCCGGCAAGCTGGCACGACAGGGTCGCTGAGGATCACCGAGGAGGAGGCACCTGATAGCCCCGGACCTCATCCAGGACGCCTGGTGGTCTGTTCGTCACACGCCCTACCGCCGCGGGCACAGGCGGACCAGTGGCCGCTACCGCCGCCGGAACGCATCTGGGCCGCCTGGGACACTGCCCGGGCGACGATCGACGACTTCGACCCGGACCTGGTCGTCATATTCAGTGGGGACCACCGGCGGACGTTCCGGGACGTGATCCCGACGCTCTGGGCCTTTGCCCCGACGGGCCGACGCCGACGTGCGACTGTCAGCTACCGTTATATCTGCTGCGGTGGCTGATGTTCGGTGCGCAGTTCGTGGGCGCCGTCGGGTCGGGATGCCTCGTAGTACAGCCGGGCACCCCCGTCCGGAAGGTTAACGACGTTCATGTAGCGCAGCGCACCGTCGCCGTGTGGAGACATCGCCACCGGGCTGTCCCCGACCGGGTGGAAACGGTCCACGGTGACGCCGACGGCAAGCCCGGTGCGTTCGGACCAGTTCTCCTCTGCGCTAGCCCGTCCGTCGTAGAGGGCGACCGGCTGCCTGCCATGCACGAGCACGGCGCTGATCCGGACGCCGCGTCCGTCCCAACCGCCGGGGCGGGGCGAGAGTGCTGTGCCGCGCCAGCTCCAGGAGATTCCGTCGGCACTGGTGGCGTGACGGCTGTCCATCCGGTCGGTTGCGTCGGCGTCGTCGAGTGGATGGCAGGACGCCCACAGATGCCACTCGCCGTCCAACCAGGCCACGACAGGATCCTTCACCGCGGTCCGGGCGTCGCCGGGCAGGACGGTACGGCGGCGCGCCGGGTCGAACCCCGACGGTGTGTCCGCCTCGAGGACGTCGACCCACCAGTGCGGGCTGTCCGGGGTCGCGCAGCTCACATACAACCGCCAGGTTCCCTGCGGTGTCAGCACCAACGCGGGGCGTTCAAGTGAGTCGGCCCCGAACAGCTCGCGGCCTATGGTGGCGATCTCGGTGAAATGCTCCCCGTCGGCTGACCGGGCGATCACCACGGCATACCCGCGGCCCTGGCCGATCGGCCGTCGGAGCCGGTAGGCAAGGTAGAAGATGCCATCCACCAACAGTGCGCTCGGCGCCCCCGCCCAGAAGCCCGGTCCGTCGCCGGGAGGAGATATCGCGGTCGCCGCCGACTCCCATCGGGGCAGCGGCACGTTGGGCACGGTTCGCGCAGTCTGGTATGTCACCACGCGGCGAAGCCTACTGTTCGAGTGAACAAGGTGTGCGTATCGCCGGGCACCGGGTCCACCGGATCTCGTGATCCAATTTTCTCGACTGGATTAGTCGACTATGGACGAGAAGTCGGCGCGCGTGCTCTACTAGAGCCTGCCGGTGCGGTGCTGCACCCGAACGCCGGGCCAGCCGTCGACCTGGCCTGGTCGCTTACGCGGGCTGACTCCCCACGCTGCTGGTGACCGCAGTCAGCCGGGTGTGGGCCCGGCCCCGTGGGCCGTCCCGTTTCCCACTCGTGCTGATTCGGTCATGGCTACCCGATATCAAAAGCCCTCTTTACCATATCTCACTGCGCATGACGTCAGATGATGTCAGAGGAGCGTTTCCGTCGATGCCTCTCCCGGACTTCCTCGTCATCGGTGTGCCGAAAGCCGGCACCACCGCGCTCCACGCCGCGTTGAGCCGCCACCCGCAGCTGTTCCTGCCCTCGGTCAAGGAGCCGAAGTTCTTCCTGTCCGACGGGCCGCCGCCGGCGCGAGGCGGGCCGGGTGACGCCCAGACCTACTCCGAACACGTCTGGAAACAGGCAGGATACGAAGCGCTGTTCGCCCCGGCGCCCGACGGGGCGCTGCTCGGTGAGGCCACACCGTTCTACCTCTACGACCTCGACGCGCAGAACCGCATCGAACGGATCATCCCCAAGGCGAAGCTCGTCGTCCTGCTGCGTAACCCCGTCGACCGGGCACATTCGAATTGGACGCACCTGTGGGCCGCCGGCCTCGAGGCTGAACGTGACTTCGTCCGTGCCTGTGCGCTCGAGGAAGGCCGCAAAGCCGATGGGTGGGCGCATTTCTGGCACTACGTCTCCCAGGGACGCTACGGCGAGCAGCTCGACCACCTGTTCCGACGATTTGCGCGCGAGCAGGTGCTGCTGCTGCGCTACCGGGACCTGCGCGACTCCCCGGTCCCCACGCTGGACCGAGTGTGCGAGTTCCTCGGCGTCGAGACCGGCCTGCTCGACGCGGTGCCATCCGAGAATGTGACGCCCTTCGTCGCCGACACCCGTACCAACGCGATGCTGCGGGCGCTGCTGCGTAACGGCGGAAAGGTCGGCCAGCATTTCCCCGTGTCGCTGCGCAAGGTGGCCCGGGGACCGCTGCTGACGCTGTTGCAGCGCGAGCGTGGAGGCCGGCCGCAGCTCACCCCCGAGCAGCGCCGAGCTGTCCTGCCGTACTTCGTCGAGGACATCGCCCGACTCGAGCAGATCACCGGCCTGTCCTACGCGGACTGGCTGGCAGTGGGTCAGGAGTCCGACATCATCGACTAGGCCGTCAACGAAGGCAGCACCCGGCGCGGTCACCCCGATCAGTGGTCGGCCTCAGCCTGCCGGCCCCACTCCGGTGAGCGCAGCCGTGCCGACCGGGGCGGTTCACTACTACCCGACCGGCTCTCAACGATGTGAATCCGATGCTTCTGTAGCAGCATCAGATTCACATCCTTCAGCCCCGTGCACCGATGCGTTCTGGGCTGGTGCGCTGGGTGGGAGTGCCCTTCCGGGGCTGCCCGTTCCCGGCGCTGCCTGTCTAAGCCCCGCCGGGAAGGCCGCGCCAGGTCGATGGTCAGTAGGTCGCGGGGACCAGCGCGCTGGTGTCCGCGCCGCTCATCATCTTGGCGGGCAGCGCTGTGTCCAAGTAGTCGGTCCACCGGGTGATTACACCGTCACGGACGACGAAGGTACCCATGACCGGAACGCCCCTCACACCGTCAGGAGTCCGGATCATGTCAAGGCGTTCAGTGAGGACCACGTCGCCATCGACCGCCATATTAATCATTTTGTACTCGTAGGCGTCAGGAAACATGGCGAACTGGCCGGCGAGGTCGTCCAGCACGGCTGCGGCGCCGACGGCCGCAGGCATGCCGGTGTTCTGGTAGACGGCGTCCCCGGCGAGAAACGGCCGCAGCAGAGCAGGGTCACGCTTGGCCATCAGGTCGCAGAACTCGCGGACGATACGGGCTGAGTCACTCATTACGTCCCCATTTCAGTACACTCAGTGACATACAGACTGTATGTTGCCCATACAACCTGTAGGCGGACCATACTGGAGAGGTGGACAGCGGTCAACGGACGTCGACATCCCGCAGTGCCGTGCGAGCGGCGCTGGTCGCGGAACGCGCGGAGGCCACGCGCTCCGCCCTGGTCGCGGCGGCCCGGCGGCTGTTCGTCGAGAAGGGCTACTTCGACACCAGCACCGAGGAAGTCGTCGCGGCGGCCGGCGTCGGCACCAGAGGGGCGCTCTACCACCACTTCGCCGACAAGAAGGCGCTGTTCCTCACTGTCTTCGAGCAAGTTGAGGAGGACGTCCTCGCCGCGGCGGATACCGCCACCACCAGCAGCAGCGGCGACGCCCTCGCCCGCCTCCGGCACGGCCTCCTGGGATTCCTCGACGCGTCACTCCAACCCGAGGTACAGCGCATCCTGCTGATCGACGGACCCGCCGTCCTCGGCTGGCGTGAATGGCGAGCGATCGAAGAACGCTACGGACTCGGCGCGATCCACGCCCTCCTCGACCTCGCGGTGACAGAGGGAACCGTGCCTGCCCAACCGCTCAACGCTCTCGCCCACATCCTGCTCGCCGCCATTGACGAGGCGGCCCTGTTCATCGCCAGCGCCGACGACCCGGCCGCCGCGAAGGACCAAGCCGTTGCCGCCGTGGACCAGCTACTTACGGGACTGAAAGTCACCAACCGCTAGGGCGTGCTGATGGATGTTGGTCGATGCGGGCGATGATCCATCAGATATGCCCAAGAGCCACCCCCCACCGCCAGGTGCCGTTGCGGTGCCGGTACTCCCGTTCGCGCAGAAGATGGACGTGTCCCACACTTGTACGCGTCTCTACCCGCCCGAGCCTCCGGCGACGACCGGCAGCTCATGTCCCTGGCAGGACCGGTCCCGACATGAACCCGATGCCGCAGCCCGGCGGTCAGGCGCCCGAGGACCTTCGTACGTCTCGGCCTGGCTGGCCCGTCCCGCCGACATCGGGCCGCTGGGAAGAGGTGCTGCTCTGTTCGCAGGTGTTCGACGCGGCGCCGATCATACTGTCGGTCATCGATCGCGGCCTGCGGATCCGAGCCGTGAACCAGGCCTGGGTCAGGGCCTTCGGCCTGTCCGCCGAGAAAGCGATCGGCAGGCGTGTGTCCGAGTTGTTCCCGGACCTCGACCCTGTCAATGCGGAGCTGGACCGCCTGGTCATGGCGACCGGTGAGGCGATCATCGACGATGAGGTGACCACGGCGATGCCGTCGGACCCGTCGGACCAGCGTGCCCTGCGGGTCTGCCGCTACCCTCTTCACGACTCGACAGGAGCCAGAGTCGCGATGGGTGTGGCAGCGGTGGACGTGACCGACGAACACCGCGCGCAGGCCGAACGCGACGCGGTGGAGCGGCGGCTGCTGCTACTGAGCCGGGCGAGCGGGCTGCTCGGCGCGTCGCTGGACCTGTCCGCAACAGTCCGGGAGATAGTCACGCTCGTCGTCCCGGAGTTCGCCGACATCTGCGAGTTGTACCTGGCCGACGAGCCCTATCCCCTGGATGCCGACCCCGACCCGCTCATGCTCCGCCGGGTCGTATGGGCCCACTCCTCGAATCTACCCCGACCGCCTCCCGATCTGGACCTTCCACAGTCGGGCGAAATGATCAACGTGAAGGGGCGTCCGTCGGGGCAGGTATTCATCACCGGCCAACCGGTCCGCATCGACATCGACGACAGGCTGTTCGACGCCTCCCCCGCGCCGCGCGTAGCCGCGGTGATCCGGCACTTCCGGCTTCGGTCCGCGATCGTGGTGCCGCTGCTGGTCGGCGGGGAATACCTCGGAAGCGTGGGGTTCGGCGTCACCGCGACGCGGCCCTACGGCGAACAGGATGTCCAGACCGCGGCGGAACTGGGGAGCCGGATCGCGAGCGCGATCGCGAATGCGCGTGCCTTCAACCACCAGCGAACCGCCGCGTTGACGCTACAACACGCACTCATGCCGCGCGACATCCCAACCGTGGAAGGTCTCGAACTGGCATGGCGCTACCAACCCGGCACCAGCGGCACCGAGGTGGGTGGCGACTGGTTCGATGTCCTCCCGTTGCGGGCCGGACAGATCGCGCTGGTCATCGGCGACGTCATGGGCCGTGGCCTGGGCGCCGCCGCCGCCATGGGGCAGCTGCGCACCACCGCCCGGGCCCTCGCCCGTCTCGACCTGCCCCCCACCGCCGTGATGACCGAACTCGACGCCGTCACCCGGAGCATCGAAACCTTCGCCAGCGTGCTGTACGTGATCTGGGACCCGGCCGGCGCCACCCTGACCGTGGTCAACGGCGGCCACCTGCCCCCGGCCCTGCGCCATCCTGATGGCACCGTCGCACTCCTCGACGGCGCCCACGGGATCATCCTCGGCGTCGACGAGCAGACGTTCACCGAAACACATCACCGGTTCCCCGCCGGATCCACCCTCGCCCTGTACACCGACGGCGTGGTCGAATCCCCCGCCGTCGACATCGGCGAGGGCTGCCGACGGCTGCTGCGCGTCCTGTCGGAAACGGCCGACCTGTCCGCCACCGCGGACCGGCTTCTGACGCTCATCAACCGCAGTGGCGGCTACGACGACGACGTCACCCTCCTGCTCGCTCATGCCCGGCCGGAGCGAGCCACCCGGTGAGCCGCACCGGAGCATATGGGGACTCGTAGGCGTGAAGACACCGCTCCGTCGGTGTTCCACCACATCCAGCGCGGGAACGTTCCCACAAACCAGGCTCTCCGACCGGCTCTCAACGATGTGAATCCGATGCTTCGATAGCAGCATCAGTTTCACATCCTTCAGCCCCGTGCACCGAAGCGTTCTGGGCTTTCCCGCGCGACCGGAGGATGGGGTTCCTGGATTGCGGTGGCGACGGGCAGGTCAGGGTCGGACGACCACGCCGACCACGAGCCCGGGAACAGCGCGGATTCAAACCCGGCCACGGCGAGCGCGGCGATCTGGTGGGCCGCCGTCACCCCGGACCCGCAGTAGACCCCGACGGGCTCCGACGTACCGACACCCAGCGCCGCGAACCGGGCACGCAACGAGGCCCGAGGCAGGAAATACCCCTTCTCGTCCAGGTTGTCCCCCGTCGGCGCGCTGACCGCGCCCGGGATGTGTCCCGCGCGCAGGTCGACGGGCTCCACCTCGCCGCGGTAGCGCTCCGGCGCGCGGGCGTCGAGCAGGACGCCCTCGCGGGCCATCCGGGCGGCGCCGTCGGCGTCGAGGGTCGGCAGCGCTCCCGCGGTGAGCACGACGTCCCCGGGAACCGGAACGGTCTCGCCGGCTTCGATCTCGAAGCCGGCCTCCCGCCAGGCGCCCAGAGCGCCGTCGAGGATACGCACGTCGGCGACGCCCGCCCAGCGCAGCAGCCACCACGCCCGCGCTGCGGACTGTCCCCCGTTGTCGTCGTAGACCACAACCGGCCGCCCGGCGGTCAGGCCCCAGCCGCGGGCTGACCGCGCCAATGCCTCGACGTCGGGGAGCGGATGGCGTCCGGCCATCCCGCCCGGCGCGGCGGCGAGCTCGGTGTCGAGGTCGACGTAGACCGCGCCCGGCAGGTGGCCCTCCCGGTAGTGGTCACGCCCGCGCGGGTCGCCCAGCGTCCAGCGGACGTCAAGCAGCAGCGGCGGCGCGGCCGACGCCAGCTCATCGTGCAGTCGCTTCGCGTCGACGAGCACCGCTGGAAGGAGCTCGGGTCCTCTTGGATCGCTCCACTGGCGGGAGGCTTCGCCGATTGTCCCGCCCGCTTTGCTCGGGGGTCCACTGGCGTCGCTCGGCCGACGCGCCGACGCCAGCAGGGCCGCGAGATCGGCCTGGTCGAGACTGCCGGGAGGCGTCCCGGTGAGCGCCGCGGTGGCGATCCGCTGCGCCACCCCCGCATTGATCGGTGCGTCAAGGCCGTGCAGGCGGGCAAGCAGCACGATCTCGCCGTTGAGGAAGTCCGACTCCACCGACCCGCTGCGGGCCAGGCTCTGCCAGGTTGAGCTGCTGTGCCGCTCGTGGCCGGGAACGTCGTGCACGACCAGCTGGGACAGGTCAAGAGTGCTGTCCGCCGCCACATCTACGGCCGCGATCCCGGCCGCGGCGAACGCCGCCCGCGCCTCGTCCACCAGTGCAGCCGCCGCCGCGTCGCGCAGCTCACCGGGAGCGTAGAGCGCATCAAGATTGTAGGCCAGGTTGGCGAGCAACTTGCCGGCCTTCCAGCGGTCGATGTCCCCGACCACCCCGACGGCGAACGAGCCCCGGCGCAGCTGCGCGGCGATGCGCTCCACGACCGGATCACTGCCATGCGGCGCGCGGCCGAGGTAGAAAGCACCGGCGATCGGTGCGCCCGGGGACACGACCTCTCCGGCCCGCAGATGCGAGGACGGGATGAGAACAACCGCATCGACCACCATGGCGAACCGCCGCAACGCCGTCCGAGCGTTCTCAAGCCCGTTCTGCAGCAACAGGATCGGCAGTACCTCCGCGGCCGTGCGCACGGCGCCGTGCACGGTCACCGGGCACCATGCCCACTGCTGTAGCAGCGCTTCAGAGTCCTGCGACTTGGTGGCGAGCACCAGCACATCGTCCGCGTGCAGGTCGACCTCGTCCGGCCCACCGGCGACGTCGAGCGCGATCCGCCGGTCGGAGTCCGGCCGGATGTAGCGCAGCCCCTGGGATCGCAACGCGGCGAGGTTCGCTCCCCTGGCCACCACGACGACCGGAATGCCGGCCCCGTCCAACTGCGCGGCGACGGTCGCACCTACGGCACCCGCCCCGATGATGATGTATCTGGTGCTGATGGCGCTGCCTTCCCTTCGCATCGGTAGGTCTAAAGCGGATGTCGGCCGCCTCAGGCCCGGGTTGCCGGGCGCTCTTACTCGTCCAGGTGCAGACTCCCGAGCGGGCACGGGCTGGAGGATCAGCGACAGCGGCTGCTCGCGCTCCGCCCGAAGTCGATGCAGCGGCGGCGGGTCAGACGCGAAGAAGCGAGCACACCCAGCACTCTCGGTAAATCGACATTGTCAAGTCAAGAAGTAGACAAGTGATTTACGCCACAATGATAGACAGACTGGCGGCGGCCGCCAGACCCACCGATCACTCGCCAAATTCTCCACTGAGAAAGTCGACAATGCACCCCGTGCTCCGCTAGCCTCACAGGTCATGAGCGGTCGCACCGTCCTGGTCAGCCGCCCGCACGTCGACTACGTACGGGTGGCCAGCGCACTGTGTCTGCGCTGTCGTATGCCTACCCGGTAGCCAGGACGATCCGCGAAGGCCGCCGGCGGGGCGCAAAAAATGATCATACGGCCCCTGGCTCACTCAAGCCAGACTGCCCGATCCATTGCGGCGAGTGTGACTGACAGTAGTCGCAGCCGGCCTGCCTCCCGGCGTCCGGCACCCGACGTTCGACCTTTCGACGTCGTTTTCGGCCTGCCACGGTGACCACGGTGGCCTCGCCAACCTGATCGGGGAAGCCGTTTCGCCGCAGGAGCACTCCCGCCGCTGCCTCACCGCGGGCTCCCCTCCCCACGCCCCACGGACCTACCGCCGTCACCGGCCGTCACAGCGTTCAGCCATGCCTGCCGTGTCTGTGCCAGCTACCCGTCCCACCTCTGGAGGTACCGTCTCGTGACCACCGCTGCACCCGTGGACGTCGACCTCGACCTCGACCACAGCGGCATGACCACGGCGCCGCCCGCCCACGCCTGCGTGAGCAGCCGCCGCCCGACGGACCTCGCGCTGATCGTCCGCCGACTCGTAGCACACCGGGACAACTGGACACCACTGGTTCGCTTCAACCCGACCCGCCGATCGTCCATGCTGTTGGACGCCACATCCGACTACCAGGCATGGCTTTTGACCTGGCTACCCGGCCAGTCCACCGACCTGCACGACCACGGCGACAGCGCGGGCGCGTTCACGGTCGTGGCCGGCGTCCTCACCGAACTGACCGTCGTCCCCGGTCGGTCCGAACCCCTGCGCCCAACCGCCCTCGCCAGTCCAACAGCCTTCGCCCCCGGTCAGGTCCGCTCCTTCGGCCCCGCCCACGTCCACGACATCAGCAACACCGCCAACGCCCCGGCGGTCAGCATCCACGTCTACACGCCAGCGCTGAAGTTCATGCGACGCTACGCCCTGGATCCACACGCGGGACTCGTCGAAATCGGCCGCGAACGAGCAGGAGTCGACTGGTGACCGTTACCCCGCAGCCCCCGGCAGGGGCCCGAACGATCGAACAGATCCTCGCCGACACCCGATCCAGACTGATGCGGCTCACCCCCACCCAGGCAGACCAGGCACGCCGGCAGGGCGCGGTCATCGTCGACATCCGCCCGGCCGCACAACGCGCGACCGAAGGCAAGATCCCCGACGCTCTGATCGTCGAACGGAACGTACTCGAGTGGCGCTTCGACCCCACCAGCGACGCCAAGCTCCCCGAGGCCACCGGCTACCACCTGCAGATCATCATCGTGTGCTCGGAAGGCTACACATCCAGCCTCGCCGCAGCCTCCCTCCACGACATCGGCCTGCAGCACGCCACCGACGTCATCGGCGGATTCCGAGCGTGGGCCACCGCCGGTCTACCGACACACCACACCAAACCGTAAACTCAGAGTATCCGAGGGGGACCTTGCCCATTCCTACATGATCGACCATCGCGCGATCCTCGCCCTCTCGGCGGCACGATCACCTTCAGGGCAGGATGGATAGCTCCAGCTATAATAAGTAGAGCTATCAACATGAGGGCGGCATGGCGACCAAGCCCGTGGAGATGTTCGACCGCGGCTTCGAATGGCCGGAACTCCTCGAAGCCGCCGAGTTCGGACGGGCTGGCGAACCGGCCCCGAAGTCGTTGCAGAAGAAGAACGGCCGTCGGCCCGGCGGGCAGGAAGGCCACGACGGGGCGGCGTTGGCACGGGCCGTAGAACCTGACATCGTCCCAACGCATGAACCCAGTATAGGTTGTGTCTTATACTGGGTGCATGCGTTGGGATGTGCGGCTGCTCGACGATGTCGAAGCATGGCTGCTGGATCTCGACGACGACAGTTACGACCTGGTCGCCGCGGCGATCGACAAGCTCGCCGACGACGGTCCCACGCTGGGTCGTCCCCTGGTCGACCTGGTCAAGGGCTCTCGCCACCACAACCTGAAGGAGCTACGTCCCGGATCTGCCGGATCGAGCGAGATACGTGTCCTGTTCATCTTCGATCCGGCGCGACGGGCGGTGCTCCTCGTCGGTGGCGACAAGTCCGGCGATTGGAGCGGCTGGTATGTCCGAAACATCAAACTCGCCGACGACCGGTATGACGGCTGGCTGCGTGGTGACTATGACCGCTGAGGCAACGGGAGGCCTGGCCGTGACAAGTACCTGGAACGAGACTCGGGCCAAGCGACCTCCTCGCGAGGACAGGGTCGCGGAGCACCGCGCCCAGATCGACGCCGAGGTACGCGCCTACCGGCTGCGGGAGATCCGCGAGGAGCAGGGTCTCACCCAAGTCGAACTCGCGGAGCGGATGCATGTCAAGCAGCCGTCCGTGTCCGATCTTGAGCGTGGCGCGCTGGATCGCGCCGGGCTGTCGACCATCCGGGCCTATGTGGAGGCACTCGGCGGAAAAATCGAGATTATCGCCGACTTCGGTGACCGACGAGTCGTCCTCAGCTGAGTCGGTGCCGGACGATGAGCCGGTACGCCTACGACCCCGCCCGGCGTGCGGTCGTCGTCTCCTGGGCCACCGGAACCGGCGACCTGGCCGCAACCGTCGCCACGCTGCCCACGGCAACCGCCGGCAGCGACGCCCTGCGACTGGCCGAACAACTGACCTTTCTCGCCGCCGCGGCCTGGCGCACCTACGCCCACCCGGCCAGCGCCACGGTGAGTTTTTCCAACGCTGTACGTGTGTTCCGGCAGTCGGATTTCCGACATCCAACATGCCGTAAGCCGGCGCCCTCAAGGCAGTGACCAGCGGGCTTCCCCGAAAGGCGCGTCAGCCCGACCTTCAGGTAGCCGTACGTAACCGTCTGGAGCCGCTATTCTTTGATGAAAACTCAGGCTGGCCGGGGGCGCCCGCGAAGGCGTTGTTTCCTGAGCTTGTTCGCTCCCGACCTGCGCCGTACCGCAACCGTGAAAAATTCAATGAGCGGACCGGAGGGTAGGGTGCAGATGACCCGACGCCAGCGGCGGAGAACGCTTCGAGCCGGCTCTGGCGTCGGGGCCGTTCTTGCCGGGCTGCTCGCGTCGTTCGGGCTGTGGTTCGCGGTGCCGGCCTACATCGCCGTTGTACTGGGTATAAGACTGTTCGCCTGGCCCACCATCTGCGGTGCGTTTCGGCCCCGAACGGCCGGCGACGAGACGTGCCGGGCGCTGGTCAACGGGAAATTCACGGGGTGTGACAGGCACAGGCTGGACAAGGCCCGCGACCTGTCAGCCGTTCTCGACCCGCGTCACCCGGCGTCTCCCTTACCGACAATGCTACGACTGGTCCGCGGGCGCCGTATGCCAAACCCCGCACCCGCCCTGACCTCCGCGCCGAGGAACGTCACGTTCAGAAACGCGCTGAGCATCTACGGGATCATCGTATGCGTGGTGATTACTGCCGTCGGTGTCGCCGTCTACATCCTCGCCCGGTCGCTCTAAGGCTGCAAGCCCGAACACGGAAACCATCCGACGAGATTCGAGAGGATTTATACATGGCCGGTAGGCGGATCGGCGGGATAGACCCGGCGACTGGAAGCCCGGGTGGGAGTGAGCCGGCCAGGAGAACAGGGCCGGGAGTCCTCGTCACGGTCAGCGTCGCAGTAGCCCTTGTCGGTACCACCGTCTCCGCGAGCGGCACCGTTGCCGCCAGCGGCGGCACCACGGACGGCCCGGTCGTCGGCATCATCAGCCGGATCATTATCCAGGTCCGGGGAACGTCCCCGCGGGTCGTCGCAACGCCCCACTGTGGAGATCAGCACGCAGGACCTCCGGTCCACCGAGGTCCGGCTGGCCCGGCACGGTCTGCGGGCCACCGGACACCTGCAGTACGACGGCAGCGACTGTGCCGAGCACTCGTACGGGATAGTCCATGATTTTTTCCTGCGACGGCCGTGCACCGCTCTCTACCGGGCACAGTTCGAGGTCCGGGACAAAAAAGGCGACGTCGTGTTGGTCGCCGTTTCCTGGGTCAAGATGCCCGACGAGGACGGCGCCCGCTCCTACCAGCAGCTCGTAGACACGGGCGGCACCGGCAACATAACCGAACTGTCGCGGGAGGATGGACGCTACCGCACGGTCCGCTACACGGGGTATCAGTACGTCTCCCGCCGCAACGGCACGGTCGTCGCCAACGCCCAGGCCGAACCCGTCGCGCGGGGCTGGACAGGCCTCGCGCTGACATCGATCGCAGACAACGCCATCCGATGACCATTGGGCTCACTTCCCTGGCACGGACGCTCCGTCTGTCGCCCTACGCCGGAGCAGCGGGGCCGCCTCGCCCCCGCCAGTCAGCCTCGCCCACCGCCGCCGCCGTCGCACCAAATGCGGGGAGCAGCGTCGTGTTCAGGCCCATGATGAGCTGGAGACGATTATGCATACGTTGGTACTGGTTCTGCAGGTTGTTCTGCTGTTGCCGAAAATCCTCCATGAGGAGGTCGGTCCAGGTCAGGGACATAACCCACCGCTCCTTGGAAGTCGGGATGGCTGGGACATCCCGTCGGCCGGCATGATCGGTAATGCCGACCTCCGGCGTGGTGGTATCAAGGCTTCGTCCCCCGCCAGGTGAGCAGGACGAAGACGTCCAGCACGGTTTTGTCATCGAAGTAGAGAATGAAGGTGTCGGTCGGCCCCGGCGGGACGTCCCAGGCGCGCTTTCCGGTGGTCGCGGGGTCGTTGCCCACAGCGCCGCAGAGCAGTCCCTTCAGCTCGTCCCGGAAGGTGAGCCTAACCGCGCGGGACTTCTTGTCCTCTTCGTCATGGGGGTTGTCCTGGTCCCATGCGCGGTCCACGACGACCAGCGACTGTGTCGCGTCCCCACCCCCGTCCCGGCCAGGGGAGCCGCCGGACGGCCCGGTTCCCGGCGCGGCGGTCAGACCTGCCCCCGCCACATCGGCCGGCGACGCCGACGACCGGGCCGTCATGTGCTCGGCTGGCGTCACGCGCCCGCTGACCTCCTCGGTGCGTCGACCGACATCGACGTATCTCGATCTGTGTTGTTCAGGTCGAGTGTCCGGCCGGGACGGCGTCGCCGGCATCCGGGAACTCCCCAGGGTTTGCGGCGACAGAGCCGGTCCGTCTCCGCCGTGTCGAGGAACTGCCCGGTCTGGGCCGGGGTCCAGACAATCACCGGACTCAGCCGTTGACCCGTGCGGCACCCACCGGAGCCGGTTGGCCGTCCCCGCCAGGGCCACGACCGCCACCGTCGCCACCACCGGCCGGGCCGCGGACGACGAAGTCACGCTGTCGGATGAGGACGAGCGACAGTCCCGCCGCCACGAAGGCCGTAACAGCTGCGACCAGCAGAACCTCGTTCAGCCCGGCGACGAAGCCGGCGTGCGCGGCGACACCGATCGCGGCGCGGGCGGACGGCGGTGCGGCCGCGACCGCCGCCTGGATGCCACCACCTGACACCGCCTGGGCGATGTGGCCAGCCTGCTGGGCCACGGGCGTACCGGCGAGGCTGACGGTGACGGTGTCGCGCATCTGGGCACTGAAGATCGAACCAAGGCCGGCGATACCGGTCGCGATCCCGACCTGACGGAAGGTCGTGTTGATCCCGGACGCCATGCCGGCGCGTTCCGGCGCCACCACACCGACAGCGGTGGAGGCGAGCGGAACGTTGACAAAGCCGGCGCCGACACCGGCGACAATGAAACCGGGGATGAAGTGGGTCCACCCGGAGTCGACGGTCAGGCCGCCCATGAGCAGCAGGCCCGCGCCGATGGCCACGAAGCCCGGGCCGATGAGCAGCTTGGCCGGCACGCGTTCGGTGAGCCGTCCGGCGATGGCGGCGGCCACGAAAATCGCCCCACTGAGCACCAGGAAGCGGATGCCGGTGGCGACGGCCGACAGGCCGAGCACGCTCTGCATGTACAGCACGAGATAGGTGAACATCGAGAAGAGGCTGGCGGACAGCCCGAACGCGGCGAACAAACCCCCGTCGAAGGTCGGCTTACGCAGCAGGGTGAGGTCGAACATCGGCTGGGTCTGGACGGCCTCGGCGACGCCGAACGCCACCAGCAGCACAGCCGCCCCGATCAGGCACCCGGCGACCTGGGCCGAGCTCCAGCCGTCGGTGCTGCTGCGGATGAGCCCGTAGACCAGCGCGCCGAGCGCGCCGGAGAACGTCACCAGGCCGAACCAGTCGACCCGACCGGCGTGCGGATTGCGGGACTCGGCGACCGTGAGCAGAGTGATCGCGACCGCGACAACGCCAACCGGAAGGTTCACGAAGAAGATCCATCGCCAGGACAACCCGCTGGTCAGCACCCCGCCGAGGACCGGGCCCACAGCGACCGCCACGCCGGTGACGGCCCCGAAGACCCCGAAGGCGACCCCGCGGTCGCGGCCGCGAAACGCGTCGGCGAGCAGCGCCAGGGACGTCGCGAACATGATCGCACCGCCGACACCCTGCCCGGCCCGGGCCAGGATGAGGAACAGCGAGGTTTGCGCGAGGCCGCACAGCAACGACCCGACGGTGAACATGGCCGTGCCGACGGCGAACATCAACCGTCGACCGAACCGGTCCGCCAGCGAGCCGGCCGTCAGCAGCAGGGCGGCCAACGTCAGAGCGTAGGCGTCGATCGTCCATTGCAGGTCCGACAGCGAGGCGCCGAACGCCCGCCCGATGTCCGGCAGCGCCACGTTCACGATCGTGACGTCAAGCAGCAGCATGAAGACGCCGATGCAGACCGCCGCGAGCGTCCACCACTTCCTCTGCACGGTTCCTCCCCAGACAGGCCTCTTACAGATACTTGTTTAACTATCAACTAGCCTAACTATCAACTACCATAGGGACAAGGCCGAGCGTGGCCGCCACGCCTGACGGCCGGAGGGATGCATGATTGGGGAGCGCGAGCCGGCGGTTGCGACGGTGAACGCCGTGCCGGTGAACGCCGTGCCGGTGAACGCTGCCGGGGCAGCCGGGGTCGGCGCCGCGGAGCCGGGCGGATCGACGTACGTCCCGGCGGTGCTCGCCGGTTCGGTCGGGTACCTGCTGCGGCTCGCGCACGAGCGGGCGCGAGCGGACGCACAGGCCTTGCTGGCGCCGGGCCAGCATCCGCGCGAGTACGCCATGCTGGTCGCCATCGACGCCGACGGAGCGTACTCGTCCCAGCAGCGGCTCGCCGAGCGGCTGGACGTCAACCGGACCGCCATGGTCAAACTTGTCGACCGACTTGAGCAGGCCGGCCTGGTCGAGCGTCGCCGGAACCCGGCCGACCGACGTAGCTACGTCCTTGTGCCCACCGACGCCGGCCGGGCGCGGCTGACCGCGATGAGGCCCGGGCTCGAAGCCGCCGAGCGGCTGTTCACCGCCGGCCTGACCCCGCCGGAGCGCGAACGGCTGCACGGCCTGCTGCTCCGGATCCTTGTCGGGCCGGGTCACCCGTCCGGGCTACCCGAGGCGCTCACCGGCCGAAGCACCTTCCTCGTCGTCCACGCGCACTACCGGGTCCACACGATCGCGTCTCGTCTCCTGGCACCAGTGGGCATCACCCCACGCCACGTCGGCGCGCTTGCCGTCATCACGAACGACACGCCGTGCTCCCAGCAGCACGTCGCCCACGAGCTGGGAACCAGCGGGGCGGTGATGGTCGAGATCGTCGACCACCTGGAGGCCCGCGGCCTCGTCGAGCGCCGGTCCTGTCCAACTGACCGCCGGCGCTACGAGCTGTCGCCCACCGCCACGGGCAGGACCGTCCTGTCCAGCTCCTGGGAACTGATCACCGAAGCGGACGCGCATCTCACCGCCCCGCTGCCCAGGTCGGAGGCGGCCCAGTTGCCGGCTCTGCTGCACCGTCTACTGCGCT